>WQZL01000177.1 GCA_009780755.1 Promicromonosporaceae bacterium
AACCCTGGAAGTCCCCGAGGGAGAAACCCTGGTGACCTCAGCAGGGTTGATGGAACTAATCACTGCTGGCGGCTGGGAAGCAGCAGATACCTGGGTATGGCATCACCGCCCACCACCCCCGGAGCCAGAACCCACCCCGGAGCCAGAACCAGAACCACTACCCGAAGAACCAGAACTATGGTTCTGCCCTACCACCGCTACCTTTACCGATGTCACAACCGAGGCCACGTTCCACTGCTACATCGAATGGCTCAACCACACCGAAATCACCACCGGCTGGCCCGATAACACCTTCCGACCTGTTGCTCCCGTAGAACGTCAAGCGATGGCCGCGTTCCTCTACCGCGCTCTGGCTACTGAAGGGGTTTTCCAGCCTCCTACCCAGCCCACATTCATCGACAAGACCCCAGAGGACACGTTCTTTCGCCAGATCGAATGGCTCAACCACACCGGAATCACCACCGGTTGGCCCGACGGCACCTTCCGCCCAGGACAACCCATCGAACGTCAAGCAATGGCCGCGTTCCTTTACCGCGCCGCAGGCGAACCCGACTTCCGCCTACCCCGCGTACCGGCCTTCTCCGACGTGCCCCGCGATTCCCAGTTCTACCGCGAAATCGAATGGCTCGCCCGCACCGGCATCACCACCGGCTTCCCCGACGGCACCTTCCGACCCGAAGAACCCATCGAACGCCAAGCCATAGCCGCCTTCCTCTACCGCGCCATCACAGGCGGACACATCACAGCGGTTCAGTAGGCTTGACGGGTTGATCCCCGCGTAGAATCTTGGCCGTGACTGATGAGTTAATCGACCCAACCGACGCCATTGACGACCTTCCCGAGCAGTTGCGGATTCGGCGCGCCAAGCGCGAACGCATCCTCGACCAAGGCGGCGAGGCGTACCCGGTGAGCGTGCCGACCACCCACACCATCGCCGCCATTCGGGAGGCGTATGGCAGCCTGGAGGCCGGGCAGGAAACCGACGAGATGGCCGGAGTGGCCGGGCGGGTCGTGTTCCTGCGAAACACCGGCAAGCTGTGCTTCGTCACCTTGCAGGATGGTGAGGGCAACCGCCTTCAGGCGATGCTCAGCCAGGCCGCAGTGGGGGAGGAAGCCCTGACCGCGTTCAAAACCGACATCGACCTCGGCGACCACCTGTTTGTGCATGGCCGCATCGGCTCGTCGCGTCGCGGGGAACTCTCTATCTTCGCTGACGGCTGGCAGCTAGCCGCCAAGTCGCTGCGTCCCCTGCCGGTGCTACACAAGGAGCTAAGCGAAGAAAGCCGCGTGCGGCAGCGCTATGTTGACCTAATCACCCGACCAGCGGCTCGCGACATGGTGCGAATGCGTTCAGCGATGATGCGCTCCCTGCGGGACAACTTCCACCGGCGCGGATTCCTAGAAGTCGAAACGCCGATGCTGCAAGTGGTTCCCTCGGGCGCGGCGGCAAGACCCTTCGCCACGCACATGAACGCTTATGACATGGAACTCTTCTTACGCATCGCCCCCGAACTGTTCCTAAAACGCGCCGTGGTTGGCGGTGTGGAACGGGTGTTTGAGATTAACCGAAACTTCCGCAACGAGGGCGCGGACTCCAGTCATTCGCCGGAGTTCGCCATGCTGGAAGCCTACGAGGCGTATGGTGACTACAACTCCATCGGGGCATTAACTATGGACTTGGTACAAACCGCCGCTCGGGATGTGTTAGGCACTACGACGGTAACCCTGCCCGATGGTTCTGAGTATGACCTTGGTGGCGAATGGGATTCCTTACCTATGTACGGCTCGCTATCTGAATCTCTTGGCGAGGAGATCACAGCCGAGACCTCGGTGGACGCCCTGCTGGCCATCGCCGACCGGCTTGACGTGGGCGTAGACCGCAAGGCCATCAACCACGGCAAGCTCGTCGAGAAGCTGTGGGAGTACCGTATCGGTGACCATTTGTATGCCCCCACCTTCGTGCGCGACTTCCCCGTAGAGACCAGCCCGCTCGTGCGTTCTCATCGCACACATGCCGGACAGGTGGAGAAGTGGGATCTGTACATCCGTGGCTTCGAGCTTGGAACTGGGTATTCGGAGTTGGTAGACCCAGTGATTCAACGTGAGCGACTAGAAGCGCAGGCGGTTTTGGCCGCTGCTGGGGATGCGGAGGCCATGCGTTTGGACGAAGATTTCCTGGTTGCGATGGAGTATGCGATGCCGCCGTCGGGCGGAATGGGTATGGGCATCGACCGGTTGCTGATGGCGCTTACCGGTCTGGGAATCCGGGAAACGATTTTTTTCCCGCTGGTCAAGCCACAAATGTAGAAGTTCCAAAGCGAGTTTGTTGACAAAGCGCCGGGAAGTAAGTCATGCTTTCTCCGGCAGTTGCCATTTCCTTCTACGAAAGGTACCCCCGTGGTCCAGAAGACTCAGATTGTACTCATTGACGACATTGACGGCGGCAACGCCGATGAGACCGTCACCTTCGGCCTTGACGGCGTTTCTTACGAAATCGATCTGTCTGCTGCGCACGCCGCCGAGCTGCGCGAAGGTCTGGCTCGTTGGGTAGCCGCCGGTCGCAAGGCTGGCCGTGTTGCCACCGTGCTTCCCCGTGGTACCGCTACCCGCCGCGCCTCGGCTGACCGCGCCCAGCTGGCGAAGATCCGCGAGTGGGCACGCGACAACGACCTGCCCGTCTCCGACCGCGGTCGTATTTCCGCCGACATCATGGCGAAGTTCCAGGCCGCCCACTGAGGCGCTTAGCCTGACGAAAGGAGGCCCGAGCCGCACGGCTCGGGCCTCCTTCGCATCTAGGATCTAACCATCATGACCACCCCCCGCCGTATCGCCATGCTTTCGGTACATACCAGCCCCCTCGACCAGCCCGGCGTGGGCGACGCCGGGGGACTGAACGTCTACGTGCTTGACCTATCGCGAGCGTTGGCCAGGCGCGGCGTGGAAGTGGAGATATTTACGCGTGCTACCGCGTCATCACAGCCGCAGGTAGTAGAGCCAGAGGCGGGCATCCGCATCGTTCACGTTCCGGCCGGGCCGTTTGAGGGGCTGGCCAAGCACGATCTGCCGGGGCAGCTATGCGCCTTCACCGCCGGAGTGTTACAGGCCGGGGCAGGCCGGTCACCGGGCTGGTTCGATGCGGTTCACTCTCACTACTGGTTGTCGGGGCAGGTGGGATGGCTGGCCGCCGAACGGTGGGACGTGCCGCTGGTGCACACCATGCACACGATGGCCCGCGTCAAAAACGATGCGCTGGCCATCGGTGATGTTCCCGAACCGCTAGGCCGGGTGATCGGCGAAGAGCAGGTGGTAGCCGCTGCCGATGCCTTAGTGGCGAGTACCGCCGCGGAAGCTGCCGACCTAACCCGCTACTACGCCGCCAACCCGACCAAGATTCACATTGTCCCCCCGGCTGTTGACCTATCCATCTTTCACCCCCTCGATGAATCAATCCAATGTGGCAACGGTGAACACCAATTTGGGTTTGGTGTTCACTCTCGCCGCGCGCGGCGGAAGTTACGAGACGGGCTGGGGCTGCCTGAGGATGCGCCGGTGGTGTTGTTTGCCGGGCGGGTGCAGCTGCTTAAAGGGCCAGATGTATTGGTGCGGGCGCTGGTCTCGATGCCACCGGAGGCGCGGCTGGTGGTGTTGGTAGGGCAGTCGGGGCGACCCACGGCGCTGCGTGAGCTGGAGGTATTGGCTAGCCTGCACGGCGTTCGCGACCGGCTGTTACTGCATCCCCCGGTTGGGCGCGCCCAACTAGCCGATTGGTATCGAGCCGCCGACGTGGTGGCCGTGCCCTCCCACAACGAATCCTTTGGGTTAGTAGCGGCCGAGGCGCAGGCATGCGGCACCCCGGTGGTGGCCGCAAACGTCGGCGGCCTACCAACGGTGGTGCAAGACGGCGTGACCGGCGTTTTGGTGGACGGCCACGAGCCGGGAACCTGGGCGCAGGTACTAAGCGGCTTATTAACCGATCACCCTCGCCGGGCCGCGCTGGGTGCCGCTGCCGCCGCAGCGGCCCGCCGCTTCGGCTGGGATGCAACCGCCGAAGCGATTCTGGACGTATATGCCGCGGCGCAGCGCCTAAGATATGGGGCATGACCTACAAACTGGTACTGCTCCGTCACGGCGAGAGCGAATGGAACGCACTGAACCTCTTCACCGGCTGGGTTGACGTGGCCCTGTCTGACAAGGGCCGCGGCGAAGCCGTCCGCGGCGGCGAGATGCTAAAGGAAGAGGGCATCCTGCCCGACGTCGTGCACACCTCGCTGCTGCGTCGCGCCATCATGACCGCCAACCTGGCCCTCGACGCCGCCGACCGGCACTGGATTCCCGTCAAGCGCTCCTGGCGTCTAAACGAGCGCCACTACGGCGCCCTCCAGGGCAAGGACAAGGCGCAAACCCTGGCCGAGTTCGGCGAAGAGCAGTTCATGCTATGGCGTCGCTCTTATGACGTGCCGCCGCCTCCCATCGAGGCCGGTTCCGAGTTCAGCCAAGACACCGACCCGCGTTACGCGGATGCCCCCGTGGTGCTGACCGAGGCGCTGAACCTGGTACTCGACCGCGCGCTGCCTTACTGGGAGTCGGCGATCGTGCCCGACCTCAAGGCGGGCAAGACGGTGCTGGTGGCCGCGCACGGCAACTCGCTGCGTGCCATCGTCAAGTACCTCGACGGCATCTCGGATGAGAACATCGCCGGGCTGAACATCCCCACCGGCATCCCGCTGGTCTACGACCTCGACGAGAACTTCCGTCCGCTGAACCCCGGCGGCACCTACCTCGACCCCGAGGCCGCCGCCGCGGCCATCCAAGCCGTGGCCAACCAGGGCAAGAAGTAGCACTCATCCGTCATTCTGATATGGGTTGTGTTTTGTCAAGTGGGTAGGGGTGAGTGCCC
>WQZL01000178.1 GCA_009780755.1 Promicromonosporaceae bacterium
GACGGCGGCCTGGCGGTGCTGCGCGGAAACCTGGCCCCCGATGGCGCGGTCATCAAAAGCGCGGGCATCGACCCATCGCTGTTCCACTTTGTCGGGCGCGCTCTGGTCACCGAATCGCAGGATGAGGCCGTCGAGAAGATTCTCGCGGGTGAAGTAAAGCCCGGCCACGTTGTGGTGGTGCGCTACGAGGGACCATCGGGTGGGCCGGGTATGCAAGAGATGCTGTATCCGACATCGTTTATCAAGGGCCGCGGGTTGGGCAAAGAGGTCGCGCTGATTACGGATGGTCGCTTCTCCGGCGGTTCATCGGGAATCTCGGTGGGGCACATCTCCCCGGAGGCGACAGCGGGTGGCCTGATCGGCCTGGTGGAAGACGGCGATGAGATCGAGGTCAACGTCACCGAGCGCCTGATTCGCCTGAACGTGCCCGAGGAGGTGCTGACCGCCCGCCGGGCCGCGATGGAAGCGAGTGACCGCCCCTGGCAGCCCCGCACCCGCGACCGCCGCATCTCCGCTGCGCTCCACGCCTACTCCCTGATGGCCTCCAGCGCCGACAAAGGCGGCCAACGCGACGTAACCCTAATCCAGCGGCGGGCGGCTAACTGACTTGCGTCGCACGCAGGTCGGCACTTTCACGTCGATTCGGCAGTTTAAACTGCCGAATCGACGTGAAAGTGCCGACCCGTCACTGTGTCAAGACTCACAGCAGCCGCTTGCGCAGCTCGGCTGGGGGGGTGGGGGAGAGTAGGGCTGGGGGGATGTCGAGAACGGTGCGGGCGCCGGTTTCGCCGCGGGCGGCTAGACGGTGGGCGGCGCGGGCGTAGGCGACCAGCACGGCGGAGGTGAACTCCGGGTTGGAGTCGAGCCGGAGCGTGTACTCGATCACCTGACCATTCTCGCCGCTCAGGCCGGTGTGGCCGCTGCGGATGACAAAGCCACCGTGCGGCATCCCGGCGTGATCGCAAGCCAACTCTTCGGCGGTGATGAAGGTGACCGTAGTGTCATAGTCGGCGAAATAATCGGGCATCGTCTTGATGGTCTCGGCAATACGCTCGCGGTTGGCGCCAGCTTCGGCAACGACGTAGCACTGACGCAGGTGGCGCTCGCGGGCAGTTAGCAAACCGGCGTCACCGATGCGGGCGCGCTCCACGGCGGCTTCGACAGGCACGGTGTACTGCCGAGCATCTGCCACGCCCTCAATGCGGCGGATCGCATCGGAGTGGCCCTGGCTAACTCCTGGCCCCCAGAATGTTGCGGTCTCGCCGCTGGGCAGCACCGCCTCGGCGTAGAGGCGGTTTAGGGAAAACAAGCCGGGATCCCAACCCACGGCGATCACCCCGACCGTTCCGCCCGCGCGGGCGGCGGCATCCACGGCGTCGAAATGCTCGGGAATCTTGGCATGGGTGTCGAAGGAATCGACGATGCAGAAGTCGGTCGCCAGGCGCGGACTCCACTGCGGTAGATCGGTGGCCGACCCGCCGCACAGAATCAGCACATCCACCCGATCCCGCCAGGCGGGCAGATCGTCGGTGTGCACAACAGGCACGCCATCGGTCGCGATCACCAGCTTGTTCGGGTCGCGCCGGGTAAACACCGCCGCCAACTCCAAATCAGCGTTCTGTCGAATCGCCGCCTCCGCCCCGCGCCCAAGATTCCCATACCCAACAATTCCGATTCGAGTGGTCACCATTGCAGCCTACCGGCCCCGCCTCCGTTCGGCAGTTTGTCGCCGAGCAGTTGACGCAGCCGAACAAATGTTCGATACTGAGGTTGCGGGCAACGCTCGCGAAGGAGGAAGCAAATGAGTAAGGCTGCGCGGTCGGCCGCGGCCAAACGCGACTGGGGGTCGGACGAGACCGGCACCTCGATCATGCATGTGGACATGGACGCATTCTTCGCCATGTGCGAGCTGGTCAAGCGGCCCGAGCTGCGCGGTAAACCGGTGATTGTTGGCGGGGGAGACCGCGGGGTAGTGCTGGCGGCGACCTATGAGGCCAGGGCATTCGGCGTACGCTCGGCCATGCCGATGGCCAGGGCGATGCAAGCCTGCCCGGCGGCCATCGTGGTTCCGCCAGACGGCCATACCTACGCGCGGGTGTCGCGTTCGGTGATGGGGATGATGGCGGAGATTACCCCCATCATCGAACAGGTCAGCATCGACGAGGCATTCCTTGATCTTTCCGGTGCCAGGCGATTGCTGGGGCCGCCCACGCAGATAGGCGCTCGCCTGCGCGCTCGCGTTCAGGCGGAGCATGGGGTTACCTGTTCGGTGGGTATCGCCAAAAACAAGTTTCTCGCCAAACTGGCCTCCACGATGGCCAAGCCCGACGGCCTGCTGTTGGTACCAGTCCAGGCATCGGTGCCGTTCCTGCGGACGCTGCCGGTCGGGGCGCTATGGGGGGTAGGTGCCAAGACGGAGGAGGCATTGGCTAAGTGGGGCATAACCACCGTGGCGCAATTGGCCGACACCGACCTAGCCACGCTTCAGGTGGCGATTGGCAAGGCGACCGGCGCGCATCTGCACAACCTCGCCTGGGGCCGCGATGACCGCTTAGTGGAGGTGGTGCATCATGAGAAGTCGATCAGCAATGAGACCACCTTCATTGTCGATCAATACGACCGCGAGGTGGTGGCGGGTCGCATTCTCGCGCTCTGCGACAAGGTGGCGGGCCGGTTGCGGGAGCAGGGCGTCTCTGCGCGCACGGTTACGTTGAAGGTGCGCACGGGTGACTTCCACACCATCACCCGGTCGCGAACCTTGGAGCAGGCAACCGACGTGGCCCGCGAGCTGTATCGGGTATGCCAGGAACTGTTCGAGGCGGTGAATCTGCGGGGCCTGCCGGTGCGGTTAGTTGGTGTCGGCGGGGCCGGGCTGGTGCTACGGGAGGGGCAGGCCGAGCAGTTCACGCTTGAACAGGCCGTGCAAGAACGGCCAGAGCAGCGCCGGGATGCGGAGCTAGCCTTAGATGCGATTCGTTCCCGCTTTGGCAGCCGTGCCATCGGCCTTGGGGCGGGGGGAATGAAGGATTCGGAGTGGAGGTAACTATCCTTGAGCCTACCGATCACCAATAAGAGGGGGTAGCGATGCCGCTGAGCGAGCGGGAGCTGCGCATGTTAGAACAGATGGAGCGCGAGCTGGCCAAAACCGACCCCAAACTAGCGAACACGCTGGCCACCAAGGGGCCAAAGCCGAAGCGCTGGGCAGGTTTCATGGCTCGGGTCGAAGCCCGCTGGGATCGCCGCCGCGAACAAGCCGGTTACTAGGGAGTTTTGTCATCCTGCGCGAAGTCGCAGGACCTAGAGGCAGCGATTCTTACCGATTGCTGCGCTCGCAGATTGACGCTTAGGCGAGGGCGATTAGGTCGCGGTAGGTATCGTTCCACAGATCTTCATCGCCGTCGGGGAGCAGCAACACCCGCTTCGGCTCTAACGCAGCTACGGCGCCCTCATCGTGCGTGACCATCACCACCGCGCCTTCATACGTCTTTAGCGCACCCAGAATCTCGGCCCGCGAGGCCGGGTCCAAGTTGTTGGTTGGCTCATCCAGCAACAGCACATTTGCCGAGGAGACCACCAACGTCGCCAGCGCCAGCCGCGTCTTCTCCCCGCCCGAGAGTACGCGGGTCGGCTTGTCGGCATCGTCTCCGGAGAATAGGAACGAACCCAACACCGACCGCACCTGCGTATCTGTCAGGTCCGGCGCCGCGTGCCGCAGGTTCTCCACCACGGTGACGTTCAGGTCGAGCGTGTCGTGTTCCTGGGCGTAATAGCCCAGCTTTAGCCCATGCCCCGGCGTGACGGCGCCCGTATCCGGCGCCTCTACCCCGGCCAGCAGGCGCAGCAGCGTCGTTTTACCCGCGCCATTTAGGCCCAGAATCACCACGCGCGCACCCCGATCAATGGCCAGGTCCACGCCCGTGAACACCTCCAGCGAGCCGTAGAACTTTGACAGGCCCGAGGCGGTAAGCGGCACCCGCCCGCACGGCGCGGGCTTGGGGAAGCGCAGCTTCGCCACCCTCTCGTCGCGCCTCACCTCTTCTAGCCCGCCCACCAGCGTCTCGGCCCGACGAATCATGTTCTGCGCCGCCACCGCCTTGGTGGCCTTCGCTCGCATCTTTTCGGCCTGTGCCATCAGCGCGGCGGCCTTTTTCTCCGCATTTGCCCGTTCGCGCTTGCGTCGCCGATCATCCTGTTCACGCTGCAATAGGTAGGCGTCCCAGCCCAGGTTGTACTGGTCAAGCTCGGCCCGGGTCGCATCCAGATAGAACACCTTATTTACGGTGTCGCGCAGCAGCTCCACATCGTGGGAGATGACGATGAACCCGCCAGGATAGGCGCGCAGGTAGTCGCGCAGCCACAGGATCGAATCGGCGTCCAGGTGGTTGGTTGGCTCGTCGAGCAGCAGCGTGTCCGCCCCAGAGAACAGCACGCGCGCCAACTCGACTCGCCGCCGCTGACCACCCGATAGCGTGCGCAGGCTTTGGGATAGCACCCGCGCGTCCAGTCCGAGATTGCTGTTGATCCGGTGTGCCTCCGATTCGGCCGCATACCCGCCCGCCGCCAGGAAGCGCGTCTCCAACTTCGGGTACCGTTCCAGTGCGGCAGCCATCGTCTCTGGGTCCGGGGAGGCCATGTTGGTCTCGGTGGCGGCCATTGCCCGCTTTAGATAGTCCAGCCCGCGCGCCGAAAGCACCCGATCCATCGCCAGCTCATCAAGATCGCCCGCGCGGGAGTCCTGCGGCAGATACCCCACATCGGACGTTCTGGTGATCGCGCCGCCGGTCGGTTGGGTCTCTCCCGAAAGCGCCCTAGTCAGCGTCGTTTTTCCCGCGCCATTGTTCCCAAGTAGGCCGTATATTTTCTGATCGCCA
>WQZL01000179.1 GCA_009780755.1 Promicromonosporaceae bacterium
CAAGGACGATTGCCGCAGCGGGCCGGAGAAGCCATCGCCTCACCCCACGCCGCTGCCGCCCTTGGTCTGCTTGATGGGGCCGGGCCGGTCACCACCGCCACCCAGGCGGCCGGAGTGGTTGGAGTGGTTTCGCTTACGGGGGCGCTGTCCGCGTTTTCGGAAACCGTGCTGGTGCAAGCCGATGCCGCGGAGGCAGGATCGCTACGGTTCATCTATGCCGTGGCTAACCACGCTACTGATGTGGCCGAAATCACAGAACTGATCGCTGCCACCATCCGGGTCGAGCAGTCTCGCCAGATCGCTATCGAGACCTCCGAGGGCATCATCGCACTACAAAACATGATTTCCGGACAACTCGGGGCTTCTGCCCGGCAGCTGACCGCAATAATCCTCTCGGTCGGGATCGCCGTGGTCGGGGTGACCATGCTCGGCATGGTCTCGGCCAAACGCCGCGATTTTGGCCGTCGCCGCGCCCTGGGCGCCTCCCGATCATCCATCATGGTCCTGGTATTGGTGCAAGCCGGGTTGGCCGCCGTGGTTGGTGCGACTCTAGGCACCGCGGCTGGAGCTGCCGTCATCGCGGCCACCACCGACGCGCTCCCCACCACGCCCTACATGATCGGGCTAGCCATCCTGGCCACCCTAGCCGCTCTCATCGGCGCCATGCCGCCCGCCATCCTTGCCGCCAACCGAGACCCGGTACGCATCCTCCGCGTCCCCTAGGTCACAGCCGCCACAGGCTTCCACCGGAGGACCTGTAACAAAATCTAACAAGGTGTACGGCTTTTTGTTATACCCTGCTAGATTTTGTTACATGGACTCTGCGCTCAACCCCTTCAACCCCGGCTCTGGGCGGAGACCGCCTGAGTTGGCCGGACGTACCCTGGAGCTGGAAGCGTTCGACACCCTGCGGGCCAGAGTGGCCAACAGCCTCAGTGACCGAGGCATCGTGCTGACCGGTCTGCGTGGGGTAGGTAAAACGGTGTTGCTGAACGAGATGCAACGGATGGCTAGCGAACAAGACTGGCTCACCGTGCGACTCGAAGCCCGGCCTGATGGGGCCGGGGCGATCTCCGCCCGACGACTGCTCGCACGTGAACTGGTGGCAGCCTCGCGCAAACTGGCTCGGAGCAGTCCAACCGCGAGGATGAAAGAGGCGCTAGGCACCATTTCTTCATTTAACTTCAAGGTTGGTGCCACTGGGGTTTCCCTCAGCATTGACCGGATGGAAGGCAGGGCCGATTCTGGTGACTCTGAGATTGACCTGCTTGAACTGGTTGAAGATGTGGCGCCAGCGTTGGCGGAACGGCGCCGGGCCTTTGGGATTTTCGTAGATGAGATGCAAGACCTCGACCTGGAGATGTCCAGGGCGTTGGTTGCGGCCCAGCACGCGGCTAACCAGCGAGATTTACCTTTCTACATAATTGGCGCGGGCTTGCCGAGCCTGCCTCGTGTGTTGACGGAGGCTCGTTCTTATGCGGAAAGGCTCTTTGAATACCGGGTGATCGGTCGCCTCTCAGAAGCTGATGCAACCCTGGCCTTGACAGAGCCGGCGCAGCGCCTCGGAGCGGCATTCACTGCTGACGCTTTGCGTGTTCTGCTTGATGCGGCTGATGGTTATCCCTATTTCATTCAAGTGTTTGGTCGGACGGTGTGGAATCTTGCAGCAGGGCCAGTGATTGACGTAGATGATGCGATTGCTGCTGTTCAGTTCGGGGTTGAACAGCTTGATGCCGGGTTCTATCAATCTCGGTGGGAGCGAGCGACTCCGGCTGAGCGGCGGCTGATGGTTGCGATGGCAATTGACGGTGATCTGCCCTCATCAACTGCGGCTGTGGCCGAGCGGCTCAATCAGCAACCGTCTAGCTTGGGACCCTTTCGGGCGCGCTTGATCGGCAAGGGGCTGCTCTATTCTCCGGAACATGGGCAGATCGCTTTTACCGTGCCGGGCATGGCTGACCACATTCACCGCCGAGTTGATTTAGATCAGCTTAACGACGGTGCGCGGTAGAGGCGGCAGGTGCCGGTTAGGTCGCGGATGGGGCCAAGGTGTTCCCGCAGTGAGATGTTTTTGTGCATCCGTTGACTATCGCGGCGGCGGGGCGGTTGAGCGGTATTGATATTCGGTGGGGGTGGTGGTGCGGACCGTATGACGCTTGCCGGGCACCACCTCGTGTTTCCAGCCGGGCCTGTCTTTGGCTTCGTTGCAGGTGACGCATAACCCCTGGCCGTTGGTGGCGGATGTTTCTCCGCCCTGGGATGCTGGGATTACGTGGTCGAGGTGCCGGATCGGCGCGTCACAGTACGGGGTGCGACAAATGCCCTGATCGCGGGCATAAAGGTAGTCGGCTAGCCCGCCGGTGAAGAACCGCTGCCGGGAAGTCATCGCGATCAGATCACCCGCCGGGTTTGCGTACAGCTTGCGGATCACGGCCTTGCCCGCGTCGAATCCGTCGAAGATCATGTTTCGCGCCACGGAGGCGGGGATGACGCCGTGACCTACGCCATTGCCGTCCAGGATGGTGGCCGGCTCCGAGCCAGCGCCGAGGAGGGCGGTATCGGACATGATGACGTTCAGGTGTAGGGGGACGTTGTTCGCATTTGGGTGCCCGACAACCCGTTCAACGAGCAGATCGGCCATCAGTTCGCCCTTGCCACGGGTCTCCGCGTCCACGCCGATCCGGCTCGCGGCCTCGCGGGTCAGCTCGGCCAGCACGCTGATGCCGGTTTTCATGGGGAGGGTTGCGGACAGCCGAGACATGCCGTCGGGCAGTGGCCGCAGGCAGACGTGGCGGCTGGCGGCGGCTGCCCGATTCCGCTCGACGACGGCCGCTTGGTCTAGTCGGATGACGACGCCGCGCACCAGCGCGGTCAATCGCTTGATGCCAAGTCCTTCAACGGTGGCGGGATCGGCACAGAGTAGCTCATCGGCCCTTTGCCGAAGTGAGGTTTTGAGGCAGGCGGTTTCGGTGATGATGATCTGAGCGCGTTGCTCGGTCAGGCGCCCTTCGCGTAGCGCCGCCTGCGTGTGCGGTAATACGTCTCGCAGAACTTCTCCGGCATTGATTATCCGCTTTATCGCATTTGGCGAACACCTAAGCGCCAGCGCGGCCTCGCGAGAGTCTATGGAGCCGGTTAGTAATTCGGCCTTAGTGGCCGTGATCGCCGATTCCAACTCTTGGAGCATTCGTAGAGTTGCCGGGATGTCTTCCGAGGTTGCTGGGAAAGCGGAGGTGAGTAGCTGGTGACGAAGATCGCCTAATGTTTGTGCCGACAGCACCGGCTCGCCAGGGTGTTCCATCTGCTGATCCAGCCAGTGAATGTAGCCGACCCACCCTTGATCTATTGGTGGCTGCGGCAAGGAAACAGGCGCATGACGCATAAGCTCGGCGGTGCCGATGGGCTGGGTTTGCGTCCGTGTTTCCATAAACTAACTATACGCTCGTCCAAGTCGAAATGCAAGGGGTTTCTGAAAGAAAGATCGGTCGATTCCATGCTTGTTTTCGCCACCCGTCATGCTCCAATTAATCTCGGCGAAGGTTCCCGCACGGGCAAACCCGGGGGATAATTGGCGGCATGACTGGAATCCTGTTGGGCACTCCTTCCGTGGCCGCGCCAGGGGCGGCGCCCGTGCTGGCGCCACGCAGGCCCACCCGCAAGGTGCGCTGCGGCTCGGTGTATGTGGGTGGAGGCGCGCCCATCACCGTGCAATCCATGACCACCACGCAGACCACCGACGTGGATGCCACCCTGCAACAGATTGCCGAGCTTACCGCCGCCGGGTGCGACATCGTCCGTGTCGCCGTCCCCACCACGGACGATGCGAATGCGCTAGCCGCCATCGCGAAGCACTCGCAAATCCCCGTGGTTGCCGACATCCACTTCCAACCCAAATACGTCTTCGCTGCCATCGATGCGGGCTGCGCGGGAGTGCGCGTCAACCCCGGCAACATCCGCAAATTCGACGATCAAGTGGGCGCCATCTCCCGCGCCGCCGCCGATGCGGGAACGGCCCTGCGCATTGGCATCAATGCCGGATCGCTTGACCCGCGCCTGCTCGCCAAGCACGGTAAGGCCACCCCCGAGGCTCTGGTAGAAAGCGCGCTCCAAGAGGCGGCGCTCTTTGAGGAACACGGCTTCTACGACTTCGGCATCTCCGTCAAGCACAACGACCCGGTCATCATGGTCCGCGCCTACGAACTGCTCTCCGAGCGGGGCGACTGGCCGCTGCACCTGGGTGTCACCGAGGCCGGCCCAGCCTTTCAGGGCACCATCAAAAGTGCCACGGCCTTCGGCGCACTGCTCAGCCAGGGCATCGGAGACACCATTCGCGTCTCGCTCTCCGCACCCCCGGTAGAGGAGGTGAAGGTTGGCATCGCCATCCTGCAAGCCCTTAACCTCAAGGAACGCAAGCTAGAAATCGTCAGCTGCCCCTCATGTGGTCGCGCCCAGGTGGACGTCTACACCCTGGCCGAACAGGTGACCGAAGGGCTAAAACACCTGGATGTGCCGCTGCGGGTGGCCGTGATGGGCTGCATCGTCAACGGCCCCGGCGAAGCTCGCGAGGCCGACCTCGGTGTGGCTTCGGGCAATGGCAAGGGGCAAATCTTCGTCAAGGGCGAGGTTGTCAAAACCGTGCCCGAGGCCGAGATTGTGCCGACCCTGATTGCCGAGGCGTTGCGCCTTGCCGAGACGATGCCCAAAACCGACGGCGATGGCCCGGTGGTGAGCGTGGGTAGGTGATGACATCATCCTGCGCGGAGGCTAGTGTTTAGCCGCCGGAGGGATGAGGAGGAGTTTGCATGGGTGATGACGCGCGGGTACTGGGCGCCGCTGAGATGACCCGGGTGCTGGCGCTGTGCGCGCTCG
>WQZL01000180.1 GCA_009780755.1 Promicromonosporaceae bacterium
CAATGGGATCGCCGACTTCTAGGTTTTCTACTCCGTGGAAGAGACGACCAAAGGAGACTCGGTGTGCGGCGGTGGCGAAGTTGCCAAGCTGGCCGGGCATCGCACTTAGGGGGAAGTGGCCGACCCCGATTCGGTCGATGATTTGACGCCGATCAACCCCACCGGCCAGTGGCCCTACCCAGTCTGGGCCGAATCGCGGAATGTACATTTGCCCGAAGACTTCCCCGAAGGCAGGTTGCGGGTCTACGGGCGGTTCGACGGCGCGTTCCTCGGCCGCAGGCGGCGCGGCCACGGGCGGTGGTGGTTCCCAGGGCAGCGCCTGAAGAATTTCGGCCTGCTCTCGCAAGGCCACCACATCGGTCCAGAACCACTGCCACACCACAAACAACCCCACCAAAACCCCAGCGGTAATGAGCAGCTCCCCAATCACCCCAGCAATGGCCGAACCAACAGAACGCCGCCGCCGCGGCACGATACGACGAGCAGGAGCGGCATGCTTTGGGGGCAGATTCGAGCGGCCGCTGGGGATGGCGTAGGAGGTGTTACTCATCTAAGCGGGTCCGTTCCTTCAGGGAGAGTGGCAAAGAGCAGGTTAGTTGAACCACTGTACGCAGGCATCTCAACGTCGGCCAGCTCCTGCGTGGACCAGCCAAGTCCGAAGATGGCCGCATGTTGACGGAAGTTGGCAACTCGCGGGGAGTCTTCGATGGCGGCGGCAAGGCGCTCCGGATCGCCGATGGCCTCGATTACATACGGTGGGCTAAACACGCGGCCGTGAAGAAGCAAGATGGAGCCGGAGCAACGAAAAGCACTGGTCATGATGACTCGCTCGCCCTGGAGCGTCATGGCTTCGGCCCCCCCAGCCCACAGGGCGTTGATGACGTGTTGGATGTCTTGCTGGTGGATCACCAGCGTGTCGGGGGTGGCGCCAGGAATGTTCGCCGATGAGGCGGGGGCATCGTCTAGCTCGATGCGGATGCCGGGGCCATGCACGGGCACGGTGCCGACGTGTACGCCCTCGCGAAGCACGGCGGCTGGATTCTCCTTGACGCTGGCCGGGCTGCCTTGGCTGAGGATTTCCACCTCGGCGCGCAGGATGTCTACCCGTTCGGTGAGTTCTTCGACACGGCGTTGTTCGGCGCGCACCATGTCGGTTAAGCCAGCGGGCTGACGTAAGCCGGAGGTGCCGTGGGCCAGCTGGGCGCTGATGGCGAACATCAGCCCGGCGAGGGTCGCGATGGCGGAAACGGCCAGGGCAGGGCGCATCCGGATGCCGCGTCGTGCATGTCGCGTCATTTGATCGCCTCCTAACCGTCGCTTGTCGCAAGTTTGCCCTATGGGCGACTACGCTAGCCGAAGCAATGTAGACATCGTCGGGTTTAGTCGCTCGACGTCACCATCAAGGAGCCAGCGGCGTGCCCGAGTCCAAGTCCCGTAAGAAGAAGGCCCAGTCCGTCGATCCCGCGTTCGCCGCTCGACAGGAGAAGTTGGCGCAGGCGCAGGACAAGCCGAACCCGCGTTGGCTCGTTCCCGTGATGCTGACGCTGATGGTGGTTGGCCTGGTGTGGATCGTGGTCTACTACCTGACGTCAAGCCGTCGCGGTGGCGGTTTCCC
Organism: Promicromonosporaceae bacterium; assembly: GCA_009780755.1. Classification (GTDB taxonomy): domain Bacteria; phylum Actinomycetota; class Actinomycetes; order Actinomycetales; family Cellulomonadaceae; genus Xylanimonas. The sequence continues at coordinate 1,616 of WQZL01000180.1, forward strand.
AGTTCCCCCCCTCGGCGCCTGGAACCTGGCCATCGGCTTTGCGCTAATCATCGCAGGCTTTGGCCTGACCACCCGCTGGAAGTGAGATAACTCCCGGCAACTCGTTGCCGTTGGAGTCATCTCAGCCAAGTCCGCGTCGAAACCAGGGCTTATACCCAAGACGCCAGCCCCGTCGGGGTGAACGCAAAGCGCACTAGCGTGACGGCCAGGAGCAACACACTCATGCTCACGGGCAGCAGCCAACCGAAGGTCTTCTGCCTCTCGCGCGTCGCGTGAGAGAACCCCCAGCCGATTGCAAACCCGACGGCAAGTCCGCCGAGGTGGGCCTGCCAGGCGATGCCGGGCACCGCAAAACCGATGACGGTGTTGATGGCAATCAAGACGATCATCTGCGCGTAGTTGGCGCCGAAGCGGCGCAACACGGCCACCATTGCGCCGAATAAGCCGAACACCATGCCCGACGCTCCCACAACGGGCGGCCCCCACCACCAATAGAGTTCTCCCGTGGGCACATAGACCAGGAGAAGGGGCGAGGTCAATAAGGCGACGCCTACGGAGCCGCCGACGGCGCTGAGCAGGCATAACGCGACGAAGCGGGCGCGACCTAGCACGGGTTCCAGGAAGGAACCAGAGATGTATAGGGCATACATGTTGAACAGGATGTGCCCGTAGAAGCTGGTCGAGTGCAAGAATGCGGCGGTGAGGAATCGCCACGGCTGACTTAAGGCATCTCCTGCCTCAAAGTAGAACAGTTCCGTGAATCCGGGCACGGCCAGTTGCAGTACGAACATTGCCACGCAGATGCCGATCAGCGTGTAGGTGACTAGGTACGCCTTGGGGCCTTCGTCAATTCGGGCGCGGCCACCGAGGGCGGTCTTCGCCGGGCGGGCGGCCTTCTTGGCGGTGGCGACGCAGTCAACGCACTGGATGCCCACGGCAGCCTGGCGTTGGCAGTCGGGGCAGGCGGGGCGTCCGCAGCGTTGGCAGCGCACATACGCCGCGCGGTCCGGGTGCCGTGGGCACACCGGAGTGCGCGGCGTGTCGTCAAACTCTCCGTAGCTGATGACCACTCCTTCCAATCCACCACAACCCGCTTGCCCGATGGTTTCGACACGGCCCTCCTGTGTCGGGTCTACTCAACCACCCGATCTGTCTAATCCTCAATCGTGATCGAGCGGATCACGATGTCGTCGATGGGTCGGTCGCCGGGGCGGGTGGGCGTGGTGCCGATGGCGTCCACAACGGCCCTGGACGCCTCGTCGGCGACGCGGCCAAAGATGGTGTGCTTGCCGGTGAGCCACGGGGTCTCGGTGGTGGTGATGAAGAACTGCGAGCCGTTGGTGCCGCCAAGCTGGCCGGTGGCGGGGTCGCGGCGCTTGCCGGCGTTGGCCATAGCGAGCAGATACTTGTCGGTGAAGGCAAGCTCGGGGTGAATCTCGTCGTCAAAGTTGTAGCCGGGGCCGCCGGTGCCGGTGCCAAGCGGGTCGCCACCTTGAATCATGAAGTCGTCGATGACGCGGTGGAAGATCACGCCGTCGTACAGCGGGGTGGTCTTTTCCTCGCCGGTGGCGGGGTCGGTCCACTTCTGGGTGCCGTTAGCGAGGCCAACAAAGTTGCGGACGGTCTTGGGGGCGTGGTCAGGCAGAAGCTCAATGCGAATGTCTCCGGCCGAGGTGTGCATAGTTGCGAACATGAACACCATTGTCCCACGCCCGCTCCATTCCCGGTCACCTGTTCGAGCATTTGTCGCTCTGTTCGAGCACCCGAGCGCTCGAACAGAGCGACAAATGCTCGAACTCGCTGGCTGCTGTGACTAGAGTGGGGGGATGGCTGGCATGAAGATCAATGCAGACTCATTCGACACCGCGCAGGTGAAGGAGTCCGCAGCGCAGGCTGCGGTGGCTCTTTCGATTGCCGCGAACCGCGCCGCGAAGGAGGCTACGTTGCTGGCCGCGCAGGCCCGCGTGGCCGCCGGTCAGGCAAGAGAGTGGGCGACACCGCGCGCTCATGAGGCGTATGACTGGGTTAAGCCGAGGGCGGAGAAGGCATGGAAGGATGCGCTGATCGCCACGGCGCCTCGGGTGGAGCGTCTGGCGCAGAAGGCGGCACCGGTGCTGGCCTCCGCGCACGAGAAGCTGGTGCCGATGATCGACACCGCTCACGCGAAGGTGCAAAACGAGTATCTGCCGCGCCTGGTTTCGACGGTGAACGAGGCGGCCGCCAAGGCCGCACCGGCGCCGGTTGTGGTGAAGAAGAAGCGCCGCTGTGGCAAGCGCCTCTTCTGGCTGACCCTGATCGGTGGCGCCGCTGCGGCAGGCTACGCATTCTGGCGTCGCACCCAGCCGGTGAACGACCCCTGGGCCGAACCTGTCTCCCCGACGGCTGAACCTGCTTCTCCAGTGGTTGAGCCTGACTCCCCGGTGGTTGAGTCTGTCGAAACCACTTCAACCGAGGCACCTGTTGACCCCGCCCCTTCGGTAGTTGAGCCTGCCGAAACCACCTCAACCGAAGCGGACGGCGAGCCAACGGAGCCAGCCAAGAAGCCTCGCAAGCCCCGGACCAAGAAGCTCGATCAGGAAACGGTCAACGAAGCCGCCGAGGCCGTGGCCGATCCGGTAGTTGAGCAATAACCGCAGTCACCCACGTCGGAGCAGCGCCATCACCTCGTAGTGGGTGGTGTGCGGGAACATGTCAAGCAGTCGCGCCTTAACTGGACGCAGCGACGGCATCGCGATTAGGTCGCGAGCCATCGTTTCGGCATTGCAACTGGAATACAGCACCCAGGGCACGTCGGACGCCTCTAACCACCCGGCCAGTTCCGGCCCGATGCCCCGCCGGGGCGGATTCACAATCACCAGCTGCGGTGCCTGCTTCGCTCGAACCGCAAACTCGGTGGCGTCTCCCGCCACAAACATTGATTCCGTAGCAGCCTCCCTGGCGGATTGGCGGGCGCTGGTGACGGCCTCCGCCGACAGCTCGACGCCGGTGACGCTGCGGCCGGGCGCGGCGCAGGCCAACGCGAAGCCGCCGACGCCGCAGTACAGATCCCACACCGTGGCCGGAGCTATCTCGTCAACCCACCGCTGCGCCTGCCGGTACAACGCGGTCGCCACCTCGGTATTGGTCTGAAAAAAGGACTGTGGCCGCAGGTGCAAGGTTAGCGGCGGATCGAGAGGCAACCGCATCGACAGTGTCTGCCGCTCGGTCAAGATGATCTCG
>WQZL01000181.1 GCA_009780755.1 Promicromonosporaceae bacterium
CGTTGCTGCTTGGCGGTACTCGCCACAGTGAGGTTCTCGCTCACGATGTTGTCTCTTCCCTTTGTGGCCCGCATGGGAACGAGCCGACTGTGTTTCGCCACCTGGTTTCAGACGACGATCTTGATGTCCATGACCTCTGTAGCTCTTTGCCGTTCCTGCGGGTCTTGGCGGAGTTGAACTGCATAAGAGCGCGGTTCTCTTCCATCTAGCCCTTGGGTTGGGCACAGGCAGATGTCTTCCATGACAGCTAAGCCGATCATTGAACGACTCCCGACAATCTCGCGTGAAACCACTGAGGAATTTCCGAGTTACCCGCAGCAGAGTCGTTCAGAATCGGCCTGCTCGGCTCACATTGCGCGCCAGTCTGTCGTCAAACGGTGCTTTGCTTGACGAGTCAGGCTTGGCTGAACAACTTGAACCCACAAATTGTCTAAATTGCCCAATGTTGTTCAACACACCCTCACCCCACCACCGCCCCCCACACACAAAACAACCACAACCACCCGACCGGGTGGTTGAGTAGCGAGCGAAGCGAGCGTGTCGAAACCACCACCGGGCAACCGAAATGGTTTCGACACGGGCGCTACGCGCCCTACTCAACCAACCGTAGGGCAAACCGGGTGGTTGAGTAGGAGGGCCGCCAGGCCCGACGTGTCGAAACCACCAACCGCCGCACCGCGGATGGTTTCTTTCGCGGGCGCTGCGCGCCCTGCTCAACCAGCCGAAAGGAAACTTCAAGCAGCTGGGAGGGGGTTAGGCGCCGGAGAGCAGGGTGGAGGCAACGATTACCATGAAGAAAACCAACATAAAGGCCAGATCCAGGGAGACCTGACCTAGCCGCAAGGGCGGGATAAGGCGGCGCACCAGGTTAAGCGGCGGGTCGGTAATGGTGTAGACGCCTTCGGCGGCGAGTAGCATCACGCCTTTGGGTCGCCACTGACGGGCGAAACGCTGCAGCCAATCCATGACCAGGCGCAGCGCCAGGCAGATCAGGTACAGCCACAGCAGCAGGCCGATAACATTCAGGGTCGCGGACACTTGCCACTCCTAACCGGCCAGCGGCAGCGTCAGAGGCGGTTGTAATCGCGGATTGTGGAACGACGATCGTCCGACTCCTCGCCGGTTACCTCAACGTGTTCCGGTGTCAGCAGAAATACCTTCTTTGTGACGCGTTCGATGGAGCCGTGCAGACCGAAAATCAGGCCGGCGGCGAAGTCAACTAAACGCTTGGCGTCGCCATCATCCATGTTTTCTAGGTTCATTACCACGGGAACGCCGGTGCGGAATGCCTCGCCGATGCCGCGAGCATCGTTATACGACCGCGGGTGAATGGTGGTGATGCGGCGCAAATCCGACGGCGCGGGCAGAGCCTCACGAACCAAGTTGCGGCGAATCGGTGTCACCTCGGCGGGGTACTCAATTTCACGCTGCTCACGCACAGGTACCTCCACCTCCGGGGTGTAGTCCTCATATTCGTACTCGTCGTGCTGGCCCTGATCGTCGGCCAGGCCCAGGTACAGCATCGTCTTGCGAAGCGCTCCAGCCATCGCCTGTCTCCAATTCCAATAGTTCGGTGCCGCAACTTGCGGCCAGCGGTTCCGACGTTAGCCCTGGTCGCATCGAAATGCCGGGCGACACGCCGTGAGAGGCGCGCCGCGAAGCCTACTTCTGCGCTCATACCTTGCTGCGCAAGGGATGAAACGAGGGATGTTTAGTTATCGCCAAAAACGATTATTCCGGCTTGACGGCCCGTGGTGGTGCCTTCTGCCGTTGCCCGGCGATGAGAGAAGAAGTCAGGATCGCTAAAGGTGCATCCGGCTACGTATTCGACGTCGATTACTCCGGCAGCGGCCAATTGGACAAGAGCCGCTTTGGGCAGGTCGAGCGCGGGCGTGCCAATTCTGGTGGTGCTGGCCGCCTCGGGAACAATGGCGGCCAGCTCGTCCTGCATTTCCTGGGGTACCTCGTAACAGCTCCCGCAGATGGCCGGGCCAACGGCGGCGCGCAGATTGGTCAGGGCAGCGCCCGCCGTCAGCATCTTCTCGACGGTGCGCCAGATCACACCGCGCCGCACTCCCTCGCGTCCGGCATGAGCCACGGCGATCACCCCGGCCGATTCGTCAGCCAGTAGCACCGGCACGCAGTCGGCCACGAGTACACCCAGGCCCAGATATTCGGTGGTGGCCACCAGCGCATCGGCGGTTCCAGCAGTCTCGGGAGCGCCGGGCGCTCGCCAAGCGGCACGTTCAGCCTCCCCCAGCATTAGCACGTCGGCGCCGTGTACCTGAGTGGCGAAGGCGATGGGTGCATCAAACGTGGTTTCTACCCACGACCGGTTGCGGCGCACCAACACCGGATCGTCACCCACGTTCAGTCCAAGGTTCAACGATTCCCAGGGAGCGGGCGAACAGCCACCATTACGGGTGGTGAAGGAGGCCATCACCCTAGCCCCGAGGTCTACGTCAATCCGCTCCAGCCGTCCTCCGGCCTGCGCGTTGCGGATGTTCTGGGCCAAGACGAGTAGCTACTTCAAGAAATCGGGCACGTCGAGGTTGACCCAGTCGGGCAGGCCACCATCCTCATCCTTGGAGTCCCAGCGGGAGGGGAACTCGGGCATCACGCTGTCGGTAGCGCTAAACGACGGCGGCATATCGTCGCCCTCAACCTCAACGGGCACGGGGCGCGGCAGCTGGTGAGCGCCGGTGATGGGCGGGGCAGGCACGGCGGGAATGCTCGGCGCGTTCGGCACAATCTGGCCGAGGCCCAGGTCGCTGGTGGGCTTGGGCAGGCCGCCATCAAACCCGGCCGCGATCACGGTGACGCGCACCTCATCGCCCAGGGCATCGTCGATCACGGCACCGAAGATGATGTTCGCCTCGGTGTGCGCGGCCTCCTGCACCAGACGGGCGGCCTCGTTGATTTCCTGTAGGCCCAGGTCGGAGCCGCCCTGGATGGAGAGCAGCACGCCGTGAGCGCCGTCGATGCGGGCTTCGAGCAGCGGTGAGGAGATGGCGGACTCGGCGGCCTGCACCGCGCGATCCTCGCCGCGGGCGGTGCCGATGCCCATCAGCGCAGAACCGGCGCCCTGCATGACGGACTTGACGTCGGCAAAGTCGAGATTAATCAGACCGGGGGTGGTAATCAGGTCGGTGATGCCCTGCACACCGGAGTGCAGCACCTGGTCGGCCTGGTGGAAGGCGGCAATGGCGGAGATGTTCTGGTCAGACATCTGTAGCAGCCGGTCGTTGGGGATCACGATGAGCGTGTCTACCTCGTCGCGCAGCGCCTCAATGCCCTTTTCGGCCTGCATGGTGCGGCGGCGGCCCTCAAAGTTGAACGGGCGGGTAACCACACCAACGGTGAGCGCGCCCAGGTCGCGGGCGATGCGGGCCACCACGGGCGCCCCTCCCGTGCCGGTGCCGCCGCCTTCACCAGCGGTGACGAATACCATGTCGGCTCCGCGCAGTACCTCTTCGATCTCTGCGATGTGATCCTCGGCGGCCTTGCGCCCCACCTCGGGGTCGGCGCCAGCACCCAGGCCACGAGTCAGCTCGCGGCCAACATCTAGCTTCACATCGGCGTCAGACATCAACAACGCCTGCGCGTCGGTGTTGATTGCGATGAACTCGACACCCTTTAAGCCGACCTCGATCATGCGGTTCACGGCGTTCACGCCGCCGCCGCCGATTCCTACCACCTTGATAACTGCCAGGTAGTTCTGCGGAGTTGCCACCGGTTATGCCTCTCGGGTCGGACCCAAACGCGAAGATTTAGGGTGCCTGATGTGTCAGAAAACTTATTACAAGAACGCTATGCGGCCCCGCGGGGAGCCGGTGGGATGACACTCGGCGTGTCGCCGCTATTTACCCGGCGTCGAGCGCGGACAGGATCTGTGGCCCCAGTTCGGTTACGTCGCCCGCGCCGACCGTGAGGATCAGATCGCCGGGCCGGGCGGCGGCGGCGATGGCGGCGGCTGCCTCGTGCTTGTCCTCGATGGCTCGGACGCTGCCACCTGCCGCCGTGGCGGGCAACAGGTCGGTGATGGTACGCGGTGTAATAGCCAGGTTTACTTCCTCCCGCGCGCGATAGATGCCCGTGACGATCACCTCATCGGCCAGCGCGAGGGCGGCAGCGAAGCGGTCGGCGAACTCAGCCGTGCGGGAGTACAGGTGCGGCTGGAACAGCACCAGCAGGCGGCCTGCGCCTGCCACCGGGCGGGCCTGGCGCAGCAGCGCCGCTATCTCCGTGGGATGGTGGGCGTAGTCGTCGATCACCCGCACTCCCCCAGCCTCGCCACGCGCCTCGAATCGCCGCCCCGTCCCGACGAAGGCGTAGGCGGCTTCGATGGCCTTAGCGACTGAAACGCCGAGCTGCCCGGCGGCGATCACCGCAGCGGTGGCGTTGAGGATGTTGTGCGCTCCGGGAATCGACAGCCGGAGCTGATGCTGCCTGACCGTCGGGGCCTCGGGATGGCGCGCATTCTCTCCCGAGCCGAAGGTGAGCATGGCTCTGGCCCCGGACTCGTCGGAAACCATGTCAGCGAGGCGAACATCGGCGGTTTCACTGGTGCCATAGGTGATTGCCCGGCCGCCAGTGGCCCGGTGAGTGGCCGCGAGCGCCGCCGCGCCTTCATCATCGGCGCAGGCAATGAGCGTGCCGCCGGGGCGGATGCGGGCCGCGAAGTCGACGAATGCCTGCTCGAATGCCTCGCGGGTGCCGTAGTGATCCAGGTGGTCGGGTTCGACGTTGGTGACCACGGCGATGGTGGGCGCGTAATTGAGAAACGA
>WQZL01000182.1 GCA_009780755.1 Promicromonosporaceae bacterium
GACGCCGCCCGTTTCGTCATGCAGCGGGGCTTTGTGTTGGGGCAGGTGGGTCGGGAGAGTCGGCTCGACATGCCGTCCGATCTCACCGACCTGCGTCGCCACCGTGATGAGGCGCTCGTGAAGGCCGGGGCCGATTACCGCCTGCACTTTTGGGATACGGAGGTGCCTGAGCAGTTCCATGAGGGGTGCGCCGCCCTGCTCACCGCGCAGAGTACGGAAATGCCTCACGGGGAGATAGACCGCTTCGAGTCGGTATGGGATGCTGCCCGCTACCGTGAGCAGCTGGAGACGATTGCCAAGGGTGGGGAGCGGTTTATGGTTCTGGCAGCCGAACATGTGCCCACCGGGGAGTTGGTCGCCTACAACGAGATCGGTGTGGCCGCCAGCGGTGTATCCGGCTGGCAGGGCGACATGATCGTGTTGCCCGCCCATCGTGGCCACCGCCTCGGTCTGCTAACCCTGGCCGAAGGGCTGCTGCGGATGGCCGAATTGTGTCCGACCGTAGAGCGCGTCTATACCTGGAATGCCGAGGAGAACGTGCCCGCCCTGGCCATCTCCGTGGCCTGCGGCTTCCGCCCCGCCGGGGTCGAAGCCGAATGGCAACGCAAGCGCTAACGAACTCCTCAACCATCAACGAGGCATGGTGAATGCCAGTACCTGGGTGTCGATCAGGGAGTAGTCCACTTTCGTAAAGTCGGTGGTGTCCACGAGGATGCGCTCTCCCACCCGGAAGTCACGCAGCGGCCCGGCGGAGTGTTCAAACACCGCCAGCTCCGCGTAGTGGCCAGAACGGGAGGCCAACGCCTCGGGGCGGTTTGCCTCGTCCCGAGAGCAGAACCGCTGGTGCAGCACGGCAATATCGGCGTCGAACAGCACGGTCAACGCGCGGTAGCCATGCCGTTGCACCAGCGCCTCGACCTGCGGTGCGGCCAACGGGTGAAAGTTGTTCTCCAAAATCAGGGGCATTCCGGTGGCCATCAGTCGATCAGCCACATGCAGCAACACTGCCTGGCTCGCATTGCTGTATAGCCGTGAGTTGGCGTGTTCGGCCGTATCCCAGGCAACAACCTCGTGTAGCGCCTCCTTGATCGCATCCTTCTCGATCAACGGCACGCGAAGCAGATCGGCCAGATGCCGGGCGTAAGTGGTCTTACCAGACGCGGGAATCCCGGCCACCACCACCAGATACGGAGCGCTCTTAGTCATACCCGAAGTTCTACCACGCCACCCCCTCCCTCCCACCCGTGAGATCGTTACTTCGAGCCGAGATCGTTAGTTTCCGCATGCGCGAGTTAACGATCTCGGCTCGAAGTAACGATCTCACGGGGGGAAGAAAAGGGTGGGTGGCAAGGGGTGAGGGTGGGGGAATAGGCTGGGGTGCGATGAATCTGACCGGTATTGTGCCTGCGTTGCTTGCCGACCCCGTTGCCGCAGCCTTGATCGAAGATGTTGGCGCCCGCGGTGTCGTGACCACGCAGGGGCCGCAGGGGGTGCGGGCGCCGCTCGTGGTGGCAGCCTCCCGGCAGCGGCCCATCGTTGTGGTTACCGCCACCGGTAGGCGGGCCGATGAGTTCGCTGCCGCCGTGCGCGCCTACCTGCCCGATGAGCAGTACGAGTCCGTGGCCGTACTCCCGGCCTGGGAAACCCTGCCCCACGAGCGTCTTTCCCCCCGTGCAGATACCGTCGCCCGCCGCCTGGCCGTCTTCCGTCGCCTCGCCCACCCGGCTACCTCACGTCATTCTGCGCGAAGCGAGGTAGGAGCGAAGTCGCAGAACCCAGATGAAACGGTGATTGCTGAGTCCTACGACTCCGTTCGCTCCGCGCCAGATGACGTGGCGGCGGCTTCAACAAACTCAACCATCACGACGCCGGATGGGCCGATAAGGGTGCTGGTGATGCCAACGCGGTCGCTGTTGCAGCCCGTGCCCGCCGGGCTAGGGGAGCTAGCACCCGTCGCGTTGCGAGCCGGAGAGTCCGCCGATCTAACCCAAGTGGCTAAGGCCCTGGTCGCTGCCGCCTACACCCGCGTGGACATGGTGGAGCGGCGCGGGGAGTTCGCCGTGCGCGGTGGCATCCTTGACGTATTCGCCCCCACCGAGGCTCATCCGCAGCGCGTCGAGTTCTGGGGTGATGAGGTCTCCGAAATCCGCTGGTTCTCCGTGGCCGACCAGCGTTCCCTGGAAATCTCTGAGACGCTGTGGGCGCCACCCTGCCGGGAAATCCTGCTCACCGACGAGGTGCGTACTCGCGCCAAGGCCCTCATTCCCCTGTTGCCCGGTGCCACCGAAATGCTCGACAAGATGACCCAAGGCATAGCGGTAGAAGGCATGGAATCCCTGGCGCCGCTGCTCGTCGAGCAGATGGTGCCCGTCTTGAGCCTGCTGCCCGACGATGCGTTGCTCGTGATCGACGAACCCGAACGGGTGCGCCGTCGAGCGCATGACCTTGTGGCCACCACCGGCGAGTTCCTAGAGGCCGCCTGGGTTGGCGCTGCCGCCGGGGGAGCCGTACCGGTTACCGGCCAACTAGACCTTTCCGCCGCCTCATTTACCTCCCTAGAAGACGCCCAAACGCTCGCCGAACAGCGCGGCCTCGGCTGGTGGACACTAAGCAGCTTTGGCATGGATGACGACTTAACACGTCATTCTGCGCGGAGCGAAGCGGAGTCGCAGAACCTAGGCCAGATGGTCACCTCTAGGTCCGGCGACTCGCTGCGCTCGCGCAGGATGACGGAAGTGGGAGCATCTACGCAGGATGACGTGGCGGGGGCAGGCTCAACCACCACCTACCGCATCGCTGCTCGTGATGTCGAGAACTTCCGAGGAGATTTTGCGCGGGCGCTGAACCGGGTACGCACGCTCCAGCGTGAGGGGTGGCGGCTCGTCTTGACCACCGAGGGGCCGGGTCCGGCCCGGCGCATGGTCGAACAGCTCATGGCCGAAGACACCGCGGCTCGCCTCATCACCGAGCTACCTGACGAACCCGAAGGTGGCGTCGTTCTGGTCTGCCCGGCGCTCGTCGGCAAGGGCTTCGTCGCCCCCGATCTGAAGCTCGCCGTATTCTCCGAGGCCGATCTCACCGGCCGCCAGGGCACTGGCACCCGCGACATGCGCAAGTTGCCCAGCCGTCGCCGCAACGTCGTAGACCCGCTGCAATTGCGCGCCGGGGATTTCGTGGTGCACGAGCAGCACGGCGTTGGCCGCTTCGTGGAGATGGTGCAGCGCACGGTCGGCGCCGGGGCGTCGGCCGCCACCCGTGAGTACCTCATCATCGAATATGCCGCGTCCAAGCGAGGCCACCCCGGCGACCGTCTTTTCGTGCCGATGGATCAGCTCGACCAGGTCACCAAGTACGTCGGCGGCGAAAGCCCCACGCTTTCTAAGATGGGCGGCGCCGATTGGAAGAACACCAAGGCTAAGGCCCGCAAGCATGTTCGGGAGATCGCGGGCGAACTCATCCGCCTGTACTCCGCGCGCATGGCCACTCAGGGTCACGCCTTCGCCCCCGATTCCCCCTGGCAGGCCGAACTAGAAGACGCCTTCGTCTACGTCGAGACCCCCGACCAGCTTTCGACCATTGACGAGGTTAAGGCGGATATGGAAAAGCCCACGCCGATGGACCGCCTGGTCTGCGGCGATGTTGGCTATGGCAAGACGGAGATCGCCATCCGGGCCGCATTCAAGGCCGTGCAGGATGGCAAGCAGGCCGCCGTGTTGGTGCCCACCACGTTGCTGGTGCAGCAGCATTTCGAGACGTTCTCCGAGCGGTACCAGAGCTTTCCCCTCAACGTCGCCCCGCTGTCGCGTTTTCAGAGCGCCAAGGAGGCCGCGGCCACCATCGCCGGGCTGGCCGATGGCACCGTGGATGTGGTTATCGGCACCCACCGCCTGCTCACCGGGCAGGTGCGCTTTAAGGATTTGGGCCTGGTGGTGATTGACGAAGAACAGCGTTTCGGCGTCGAACACAAGGAAATCCTTAAACAACTGCGCACCAATGTGGACGTGCTGTCCATGTCCGCCACCCCCATTCCGCGCACATTGGAAATGGCGATCACCGGCATCCGTGAAATGTCCACGCTGGCCACCCCGCCGGAGGAACGCCATCCCGTACTCACCTACGTCGGCGCCTACGAGGAGAAGCAGATAAGCGCAGCCATCCGTCGCGAGCTGCTGCGCGATGGGCAGGTGTTTTACGTACATAACCGGGTCGAAAGCATCAACCGCTCGGCGGCCAAGCTAGCCGAGCTAGTGCCCGAGGCCCGCATCGGCGTGGCCCACGGCAAGATGAATGAAACCCAGCTCGACCAGGTAATCCGCGCCTTCTGGGAGAAGGAGATCGACGTGCTGGTTTGCACCACCATCGTCGAAAGCGGCCTGGATATCTCGAACGCGAACACCCTCATCCTGGAGCGGGCCGATGCGCTGGGTCTCTCGCAGTTACACCAGTTGCGGGGTCGGGTGGGGCGCGGGCGGGAGCGGGCCTACGCCTACCTGTTGTACCCGCCGGAAAAGCCACTCACCGAGCAGGCGCACGACCGTCTAACCACTATGGCCGCGAACACCGACCTCGGCGCGGGGATGCAGATTGCCATGAAGGATCTGGAGATTCGCGGCGCGGGCAACCTGCTCGGTGGCGAACAGAGCGGCCATATTCAGGGCGTCGGCTTTGATCTGTACGTGCGGATGGTGGGGGAGGCCGTGCGTGCCTTCCGGGACGATGCTGCGCCTGAGTTGCCGGAGGTGACCATCGAGTTGCCCGTGGACGCTC
>WQZL01000183.1 GCA_009780755.1 Promicromonosporaceae bacterium
CAAAGCGATGGCCGTGAGTAGGCCGCCGTTGCCCGGCAAGTAGATGGGCAACGCCGGGGTCTGGTAGTTGTGGCCATTGGGCAGGTACTCGTTCTTGCCCGCCGCCAACAACAGCCAATCCACCGCGTCCGCTGGGCGGCCCAGGCGCGCGGCCGTCATCGCCCCCACGGGGTAATCCCAACCCCAGGTGGACTCCCAGTCCCACGACTCATCCTGACCTGGCCCCGCGCCGGTTACATCGTCCAAGGTGGCCGACATGACTTCCGGGAGGACTAGCCCGACATCCGGCACCACGCCCAGGGCCGCCAACATCGAGGGGTGATCCGTGCGGATGGTAAACGGCTCGACGGCGACGGCCGGATAGATGCCTTCGCGCTCCTGCGGCGCCCTCATGTCGGCGGCAACCTCTAGCCACTTCTGCGGCACTGGCTCGCTCAACCGCTCCAACCAGGTGGCGGCCGTTTCTAAACCGAATCGCCAATACGCCAACTCAAACGTGGGGTCGCAGGTGTCGCGGCGCTCGCGGGCGTAACTCTCCTGCGCCGGTACCAGGGGCGCGGGCAGGTGAGCCGTGCCGTCAGTGCCGTATTCGATGAAGGAGGCCATGAAGTCAGCCGTCTCCCGAATGATCGGCTCCCAATAGCGCAACGCATTCTCAGAGGGGTTGGCGCGGTAGAGCAGTTCGGCTAGGTAGATGGGGTGGGGCTGCTGCCAGATCAGGAAGGTGCCGATGCTTGACGGGGTTTCCCGGCCCGAGGGGTCGGTCTGCTTGGGCCAGCGCGCCCCGGCGTAACCCTGGCGGCGAGCGGTTTCGCGGGCCGGTTCCAAAATGTTCTCATACCAGGTCATCGACCGCTCCAGCAGTTCAGGCCGTCCCCAAAGCGGCAGGCTGGCGGCGTGCCACCAATGCATCTCCAGGTGGAACTTGCCCCGCCAGGAGTTGAGCATCAACCCGGTCTCGGCCGGGGGAGTGTGCCCGGCGCTGTTGACCGCGATCAGGTATTGCGAAAGCACGATGCGTCGCTCCAGCTCGGCGGCGCGCTGGTCGGCGGTGCCCGCAAAGGAGACGGCGGCTCCCTCAGCCCAGAACCGCCCCCACCACTTGCTCGCAGCTGCGATCACCTCGGCGGTTTCCTGTGGTGGGGCCGCGGGCCGGGCAGGGCTGCTGTACCCCTGTCGAAACCAAGGGCAGGGCAGAAACTCCACCACCAGGTCGAGTACATCCCCATCGGCAGCGACGATGAGTTCGTGATCGGGTAGCTCCTGCGCGAAGCCGGTAACACCCTCCGCTACGTCATTCTGCGCGGAGTGAGGAACGAGCGGAGTCGCAGAACCTAGCTCCGGACGGTTCCCCGATTGGTCTGGGTCCTGCGACTCGCTGCGCTCGCGCAGGATGACGTGACTGGTGGTTGAGCTTGTCGAAACCACCGGATGTGCGATGCTGGCGGCTGTAGTGAGCGTGGCCGTGTAGCGGGTGTCGTCCAGGGTGCGCTCGATGAGGTAGCCGTCGTTGATGGGACAAAGCTTGGTGGTATGCGCCTCGGGACGAGTCCAGTCTTGGGAGTTGCCCCAATCCTCCGAGCCATAGGGAAAGGCCAGGCGCACGCCGAACGGCTCGGCTTTGGCATCGCCTGTTGTGGTGCGTTCGATGCGGATGGCCAGCGCGTCGCGCTCAGGGTGTACCGCCGTGGTGACCTCGTAGCGGGCGCCGCGCACCGTGAACCGCGAATGCAGTACGCCGGTGGCCAGGTCAAGGCGTTGATCGATGGCCTCGATCATTTCGGGCCTCACGCCGCCTTGCTCATCGAAGGAGGGCAGCCACAGGCCAATGCGGCCCAGGTCAAGACGATGCGGATTATTCCGCAGCCATTCCTCTCGCGCATCCGGTTCGCCGGTGGTGCCCCCCCACTGCTCCTGCTTTAGATCGACGTAGGGAATTGTCTTACGCGGGTTAACGTCGCCAGGCAGTCGCACATCGTAATCGCGCAGTGCCACCTCAATGTCCGGCTCCGGCCCATCGAACGGAACGGAGTGCCAACCCCAGGATGACATTGTGCCCAGCAACGTGCCGACAATCTTGCCATCGCCGCTGTGCCCGTCGCCTTCGCGCACGGGGTAGGCGTCGGGAAAGGTTTGCAGGCCGGTTACATCGGCGGTGAACGCGAAATCACCATTGCCGATCTGTAGCGGAGAGCGCGGATCGATGCCCCTCATCCGCGGGGAATGGCGCTCCAGCAGCGCGGCTCGATCGACGGAACCGACAGGCGGGACGGCGAAGGGGTTAGTCATGGGTTGGCTCCTGTGCTATTCGGTAGTGGTGGTTTCTTTCGCGGTCGCTGCGCTCCCTACTCGACCACCGGGTGGGGGTTGAGTGGTTACGGGTGGTTGAGGAGCGAGGAACGAGCGCGAAAGAAACCACCGAAGGCTTAAAGATCGAGGTCGGCGATGGCTACGGCCTGACCGGTGCGGAGGGAAACATTTGCGGCAATGCCGACCGCGACGGCGTTTAAGCCATCCAGGTACCCAGCGGCCCGACCCAGTGGATCGTCGCCAATACGCAGATCGCGGCGGAACACCTCCATTAACAAGATCGCATCTCCGCCGCCGTGCCCGCCGATCCCGGCTGGGATGGGTACGCGACGGGCCGCCTCCCAGTGCTTCTGTACCAGCAGTAGGTCACCGTCCGGGCGCTCGCCGCCTGCCGTATTGGTCGAGACGCCAGAGAGGACGGCCCGCTGCGCAGCGGCGGCAACCTCTTCGGGGGTGGCGCTGGGATCGAGGATGGCCTGGCCGTCCTCGCCTAGCAGTACGGCGCCACGCTCTACTACGGTGAGTTCGGCGCGGCCCTTGGTGCCATTGACCGTTACGGTGTAACCCTCCCAGGGGGAGTGGGCATTCAGGGAGTAGGTGAGCGTCGCTCCCCTGGTGTAGTCCACAATTAGCGCCATATTGTCATCGATGGTGATGCCGTCGGTGAAAACATCGCGGTCGCGCAGGTAGCCGTCGTGATGCTCGGCATCCAGATACAGCGCCTTCAAGCGCGGATCGGCGGTCAGGTCGAAGGCCCACGGGTCGCCCTGTGTGCCGGTGCCGCGCGCCGGACGGTCCGTTAGCCCGCGTCTTGCGGCATTCTCCGCGCCATAGAATTTCAGCCCCGCCGAGGCATAAACCCGTGCCGGAGTGTCGCCCAGCCACCAGTTAACCAGGTCGAAATGGTGCGAACTCTTGTGGATCAGCAGCGAGCCGGAGTGGTGGCGCTCGCGGTGCCACCGGCGGAAGTAGTCGGCGCCATGCACCGTGTCGAGTACCCACTCGAAGTGTACGGATGTGACCTCACCGATCTCGCCCGAGGCGATCACCTCGCGCAGCGTGGAGTTGCGCGGCCCATAACGATAGTTGAAGGTCATCACCACATCGCGCCCGGTGGCCCGCACCGAATCGGTGATGGTGCGCACACCCGCCGCATCGGTGGTCAGCGGCTTTTCCACCACTACGTCGGCCCCGGCGGCCTGAGCGCGAGCCACCAAATCGGCGTGCGTGTAGTCGGGAGAGGTGACGATCACCACGTCCACCTGCTGGCTAAGAATCATCGTTTCTAGCTGTTCAGGGCCATACTGCGGCAGGTTCGCGGGGCCACCCAGGCCGAGCGCCTCGCCCACCTGTTGGTCGTAGTAAGCCATGCGGGTGGGGTTGGTGTCGCAAAGCGCGACCAGCTCGGCCACATCTGCGTGGTCGCCGGTGATCGCGTCTACGTACATGCCCGCCCGATGCCCGGTACCAACCACGGCGTAGCGTTTGCGGGGCCGAGCAGATGGGACGGGTGCGAACTGCGGCACCACCGCCGGATCGCCCTGCGTAGAAGAGGCCGACGCCGGACGCGGCGCGGTGGGGTTTTGATCGATGCTGGTCATCTGCTGATATTCCTTTCGCGGCCTACATGGTTTTACGCGAGTTGCGGACGGTTGAGTCTAGGTTCTGCGACTCCGTGCGCTTCGCTCTCTTCGCGCAGAATAACGTGGATTGGAGTGGAAATTAGGTGGTTAGAGCGGTGAGGGCCGCGGCAATGCCGTGGTCGAGGATGGCACGGACATGGCGGGCGGCCGTGTTGGCGAGGTAACTGGCGTGGGGGGAGTCGCTGCGTTCTGATGCGACCGGCCAGAGTAGGTCGGCGTCCATTGGGGGTAGCTCGGCCTCGTCGGGGAAGAATCCGGCGGCGTCAATGACGTGGCGGATCCAGGCCACTATGGATGAGTCGTCAGCGGTGTCGAATGGCATCCGCAGTGCGGTCAGCGGTGCTTCGTCATCGCGGGGTTCCCAGCCGGTTGCTCGAACCGCCTGCGAATCGGCGCCCTGACCCGAATACAGCACGGCCAGCGCGGCGAAAGCGAAGGTGGTCAGTGGGGAATCCTCGCTGTTCTTCCAGCAATCCAGGGCTACCGGCAGGTTGCGGGCCTGCCACTTGGAAATGGAGTTTAGGGAGATGTCGGCCAGGCGATGGTGCAGGAAGGGGTTGTCAAAGCGTTCGGTAATCTTCGCCGCGAAGGCCACCAGCTCGGCGCGGGATTCGTCGCCCGCCCAGTAGTCGGGGATAGATGGCAGAATCTCATCGGCGAGCAGGCATTGCAGGTATGAGGCGATAGCGGGGTGCGTCACGGCCTCACGCACCGATTCGCAACCAGCGAGCAGCCCCACCTGCGCCATTGCCGTGTGCAGGCCGTTAAGAATCTTGACCTTC
>WQZL01000184.1 GCA_009780755.1 Promicromonosporaceae bacterium
GATTGCCACCACGTAGGCTGCCTCAGCCTTGGTGACCGGCAGCATCTGCGTGGGCTTAAAGTGCCGCGCCTCGGCAAAGAACGCAATACCGAAGATGACCGCGTAGGAGATGACCCCGAAGGTAACCTGCCTGCCTAGTCCCTCGCCGCTTTCCCGCTCAAAAAGCCAGGTGTGCAGCTGCCAGTGCAGCGATGCGGCCAGCTCAGCCAGCACGAAGGCCCGAGCCATCCGGTCAATGGCTCCCCGGAAGGAGGTGCGGGTGGCGGCCAGAATGAACCCGAACATCGTGGCAACCGCTACGGCCATGCCGAGCGTCCACAGCACTATCGGCAGCCGGTCGACCAGCAGCTGCACTCCGATCAAGGCGGGCAGCGCGGCGGCGCATAGCGCGAGGTGCCAGCGCAGGGGCAGGCGGCGGGGGCGCAGCAGAATGTAGATCATGCAGGCCAGCCATTCGGCCAACCCGGTCAGCATCCGGGGAATGTCAGGCAGCGCCTCGTGGATCATGCCGACTGCGATCCCAGATAGTCGGTGAGGGCGTCCATGAACGGTTTCTTGCGCGCCCGGCTAATCAGCAGGTCGTGCCCGCCTACCATTTGCGCGCTGCCCGCGTTTACCGCCAAAACGTGCCGCAGGTTCACCAGGTAACCGCTGTTGCAGCGGAAGAACGGCTTGCCGTCGAGTTCCGCCTCTAGGTTCTTCAGCGGCCCGGTCACCGAGTGCAGGCCGTCGATGGTGTGCACGATGGTGCGATGCTTTGCGCTCTCTAAGAAGACGATGTCCTCCGTGGGCACGCGCACCACTCCACCACTGACCTGCAACATCACCGTGTCGGACGAGCGGCGGCGCAACCTAGCCAGAGACTTCTTGATCTGCTGGGAGAACGCGAAGTAGCCCACTGGCTTTAGCACATAGCTCAGCGCGTCCACCTCGTAGCCGCGAATCGCGTACTGCGTGGAGTTAGTCACGAAGATCAGCAGCACCTCGGGGTCGATCAGCCGAATCTGCTCGGCCGCGCTGAACCCGTCAAGGTTGGGCATCTCGATGTCAAGGCACAAGATGTCGAAACCGGCCCGGTACCCCGCCACCACCTGAGAGCCGTCGGTAAACCTGGTCACGTCAAAACGCTCGCCATGCTCCTGCTCATACTTGCGCAAGTAGTCCACGAGCAGGTCGGCGCTTGGGCCGTCGTCCTCGACGATGCCGATCTTTATCACCCGAACATGGTACGCCGATCAGCTACGGTTGCCTGATTGGTTGGCCAGAAGGAGGGTGCCTCATGGACGTCGATTTGGTGGTGGTGGGTGCGGGGCTGTTTGGCTTGACCGTTGCGGAGCGGGCGGCTGCTGCCGGGCGGCGGGTGTTGGTGTTGGAGCGGCGCTTGCATATCGGCGGCAACGCATACTCCTCCCCTGACCCGGAAACCGGCATCGAGGTGCATCGTTACGGCGCGCACCTGTTCCACACGTCCAACGAGCGCGTCTGGGAATACGCGAACCGCTTCACCGCGTTCACCGATTACCGGCACCGGGTCTACACCACGCATCGCGGTGAGGTGTTCCCCCTACCAATCAATCTGGGCACAATCAATCAGTTCTTCCGTTCGACGCTCGGGCCTAACCAAGCGCGGGCGCTGATCGCCTCGCAAGCCGCCGAAATGTCTGAATTGCTGGGCGGGCGAGAGCCATCGAACCTAGATGAGCAGGGGGTCTGCCTGATTGGACGACCCTTGTATGAGGCATTCATTCGCGGCTATACGGCCAAGCAGTGGCAGGTAGACCCGCGCGAGCTGCCCGCCTCGATCATCACCCGGCTACCGGTGCGATACACCTATGACAATCGCTACTTCGCCGACCGCTACGAGGGGCTGCCCGTAGAGGGGTATACGGCCTGGTTTGAGAAAATGATGGATCACCCCCGGATCGAGGTGCGGTTGGGGACGGATTTCCTTGACGAGTCCGAGCCTTTTAACAAGGCGACAACAGTGGGCCGCGTGCCGGTGGTGTACACGGGGCCGGTGGATCGATACTTCGGTTACGCCGTAGGTGATTTATCCTGGCGAACCATTGACCTGGCCGAAGAGGTGCTGGAAGTCGGTGACTACCAGGGCTGCCCGGTGATGAACTACGCGGATGAGGACATGCCATACACGCGGGTGTTGGAGTTCCGACACTTCCACCCGGAGCGAAACTACCCGAGCGACCGCACCGTGATTCATCGCGAGTTCCCCCGCGCCGCCGGGCGAGGTGATGAGCCGTACTACCCGGTGAACACCCCCGCTGATCGCCGCCGCCTGGCCACCTACCAGGAGTTGGCCACCGCCGAACCGGATGTGCACTTTGGCGGCCGCCTCGGCACCTACCGCTACCTAGACATGGACAAGACCATCGCCGCCGCCCTCTCCCTAGCCAACCGCCTGCTAGTGGGATAGCCCCCCGTTATCCAGCAGGGCGCTGAACTCCTCCTCTTCCGCCACCTCTTCCGTCATCCTGCGCGAAGCGAGGAACGAGCGAAGTCGCAGGACCCAGTGTTGATGACTGACCGCATGGTCTAGGTTCTGCGACTCCCTTCGGTCGCGCAGAATGACGTAATTTTCGCGCAAGAATGACGTAATCTCGTGGTCGTGCCCAAGCATCGCAGGAAGCGGCCTCAGCAGCGTGTTTAGGCTAAAGTGCACGGAGTAATAGCAGGAACCAAGGAGACAGCATGTCAGCCAAAGACGGTGGCAACCAAGAGCCTCAACAGGCCAAGCGGGAGTGGTCACTTCTAAGACTCATGCTTGTTGTGGGGGGCGTGATCGCTGCCGTAGGTGGCTTGATAGTCATGGTTTTATTGTTGACAGTCAGGAGAGGCGAGGATGAGAGCGGGGCACGACACGTTCTTTACCTCGCCCAAGCCGCCGTCGCGCTCCTTGGTGTTTTGACCATTGGGGCGGCAGGAACGGTCGCCTACCGACGGCAGAAGACGGTGGAACACCAAAGCCGTCGCGATGACGAGCGCGCTAAGAGGGAGGCCGACCGTGCCCACCGCGACCGCCGTAATGATCTGCATCGCCGCTACCAAGAAGCAGCCACCCAACTAGGCCACAAAGAGCCTGTCATCCGCATCGCGGGCGTCTACGCGATCGAGGCCATCGCAAACGAATGGGCCGCCCTGGACGATACCTCTCAATCCCAACGCAATGCTTGTATCGACCTCCTCTGCGGCTACCTCCGCTCAAAGACGGGCTTTGCCAAAGCGGAGGACAGCGATGAACTAAAAATGACATCCTCGGAGGAGGCGGTTCGCAATGAGATCGCCTCCGTCTTCGCTCGAAACCTGGTTGACCCGAAGGAAGACAGCAAGCCTGGCGCCTGGTCGGACCATCGCTTCAAACTCAACGACACGCACTTTGCCAACGCAGTTTTCAGAAACGCCCATTTTCTGGCGGGCGTTACCTTTGTACGTGCTCACTTCAGCGGCTCCGCCTGGTTTGGGGGTGTGACCTTCAGCGGCTCCGCCTGGTTTGAGGGTGTGACCTTCAGCGGCCCCGCCCAGTTTGAGGATGCAATCTTCAACGGTGATGCCCGGTTTAATGGTGCAACCTTCGGCGACTTCGCCTGGCTTAAGGGTGTGACCTTCAGCGGCCCCGCCCAGTTTGAGGATGCAATCTTCAACGGTGATGCCCGGTTTAATGGTGCAACCTTCAGCGGCTCCGCCTGGTTTGAGGGTGTGACCTTCAGCGACCCCGCCTGGTTTGAGGGTGCAACCTTCAACGGCCCCGCCTGGTTTGAGGGTGCAACCTTCAGCGGCCCCGCCTGGTTTGAGGGTGTGACCTTCAGCGACCCCGCCTGGTTTGAGGATGCAACCTTCAGCGGCCCCGCCTGGTTTGGGAATGCAACCTTCAACGGTGATGCCGAGTTTGAGGGTGCAAAGTTTTCTGAAAGAGTTGGCTTCGCTAAGGCAATTCTTCCTTCAAGCTCCGTTTTTCGTGCAGCAATTTTCTTACTATTTTCGGGCTGGGATCAAGATGAGCAGGGTACCCAATGGGGGCTCGACCATGCAACCTTCTCCGGGGCCGACCCGGAAGCGATTTTCCGCACATCCCCGGATTCGCCGGAGGCTCCGATCATGCGGGAGTAGGGCGGAGCGTTGAGGTCGGTAGTTTGCGTTGAGATCGGTAACTCGGGTTACCGATCTCGACGCAAACTGCCGACCTCGGCATCCTGCGGGGCGACGAACCTCTCCACTCGCGTCCTCTGTGCGGCGTTCACGCGATTTGCTTCCAATGAATCCGTTCGTTTTGTAGGAAGCATACAAAACCGTAATCCGAGCCTGTCGCGATTCCTCTGCGGTTGTGCCGCCCATCATCCGGCAACATTGTGGCCATGACACAGTCCCCCGTGCTGAACGAGACTACCGTTCCCCTGCGGCTTACCCTGCCCAAGACCGCCAATATTGACGCCATTATCCGCGAGCGTCTGCGCGCCGAGCCTGATGCGGTACTCGCCGAGGTGTTCATCGATGACAAATTGGAGCCGGTCACCGTAGCCGAATTCAACGAACAGGTGGTCGCCGTCGCCAAGGGTTTCGTTGCCCTGGGGGTTGAGCCGGGCAACACCATCGGCATCATGAGCCGCACCCGTTACGAGTGGACGCTGCTCGATTTCGCGGCCTGGGCTGCCGGAGCGGTGCCCGTGCCGATCTACGAGACCTCCAGCGCCGAACAGGTGCAGTGGATCCTTTCAAAC
>WQZL01000185.1 GCA_009780755.1 Promicromonosporaceae bacterium
ACCGTTGCCCGACTAGTAGCGTCAGGTCCTCGCCCCTCCTCTCCCTCGCTTGCGTCCCTGGCGATAGTGGCTTCGCGCGCAGGAGTGGCGACATTGCGGGCCAATGATCGCATCACCTTCTGTGCGGTCTCTGGATCGCGGGCAACCCCAGTAGCACGCTCAATGTCATATTCGCGCAGCACCCGCAGGTAGTCATTGTTCGCTCTCGCCGCCGCCGCTACCGACTTGCCGATGTTCCCTGGCCAACCGCCGACAACAATGGCCTGAGCAATCTCATGCCGGGCGTCAGTCGCATTCCAGGACGGCGAAAATCCCGTCGGCGTTATGCCGTCAAACAATTCGCTCAGAGAGACCTCCCCCGTTGAGAGTCCAGACTCATATAACGACATTGGCCGCATCGTGATGATCGAAAAACGCCCTGCCCCACTATGCCTGCGAGCAGAGTCGTCTGGAGTAGCTGAGCCAGTGAGAATGAACTGTCCCGGCAGGCGACGCCGATCAACTTCGTGACGCACCAGATTCCATAACGCGGGTGCCACCTGCCACTCGTCAAGCAACACGGGTGTCTCGCCGCTCAATAAGATCGACGGGTCTACCTCCAGCGCAGAACGAACCTGCGCGTCAGTCTCATCATCAAGCTGCACCCGAGTCTTGACCCAACGAGATGCTGTCTCCGTCTTTCCGCAAGCCTTCGGTCCTTCGATAAGCACGGCTCCAGATGACTCCAGAGCGCGAGCCACCTCAGAATCGACAGTTCGAGGAACATAGCTGGTCATGCCCACGACAATATCGACAGAAGACACTTTACGCAATAGTTGAGTGTACAGTTCGCGCTCGTTTGACTAGGCGCTTTACGCGGCGCTGAGTGGACACTTCGCGCGCTACCCTCAACGCCGAAGGCCGGTCACCTAGGTGGTGACCGGCCTTCGGTATCGATTGCGGTTGCTGCCGCGGCTACTTACAGCGGGCGGATGTTGTCTGCCTGCGCGCCCTTGGGGCCAGCGGTGACGTCAAACTCCACCTTCTGGCCTTCTTCGAGGCTACGGTAGCCGGAGGACTGGATGGCCGAGTAGTGCGCGAACACGTCCGCCGAGCCGTCGTCGGGGGCGATGAAGCCGTAGCCCTTTTCCGCGTTAAACCACTTCACGGTTCCGGTTGCCATTTACTGCTCTCCTTCAAGAGTGATGACCTGCGACGATGCCTCAGGCCGGTGGTCCCGACTTCCGGGGCCACGTATCACGGTGTCCGCGGTCAACTCTTGATTCGAGCCAAGGTTCGCTCTCGGCGACGCACATCTTCTGCGCCGCCTCAAGGCGCAGGATCGGTTTCGATCCAGGACTTACGAGGCACTGCAACGAGGCTTAACGCTACGCGACCTGCGGCGCAATAGCTAGCCTGCCGCGCTATTTTCCTCGCCAGATAGGCCAGGAATTTCCAGCTCCGGTTCATCCAAGGCGAATTCTGGCTGGACGGGGGCATCATTGAGGGTTTCGGGAAGTGGATCTACCTGCTCGGAGGAGGACGGCTCTACCTGCTCGGGCGGGAGCGAATCTGTCTGCTCGGGAGAGGGTGGCTCCTGCGCTTCCGGTGGTTGATCCTGTTGAGGCCATGACTCTTCCTCCGGCGGCGCAGGCTCCTCAGCCATCAAAAGCGCCGCCTGATAGAGCGCGAGGTCTGCTGCGGGGACGGCATTGGTTGGCGGCGCACCCCCGGCGAAAAATTCGAAATGCCACGGCTCGGGCTTGCTGCCGGTTAGCCGCGCCCACGCAGGGTTATCCCATCCGAACCGTGGGGCGTTAAGTCGCAGCCAGTAGTACTCGGCCGAGGCGCCGCTGGCAATCGGCGCCGCAAAGTCGATGGCCAAGCCCCAACCATGCATAGAGTGCCCCGGTGTCGCGGCCAGCTCCGGTTTTTGCAGCACTGCCTCAATCTGCGCATCGAAGTCACGGTACGAATCAGTGATGGGCAGATCGGAGCCGAATCGCGCGTGATACGCCTCATTCAGCGCGGACAACATCTTGGCGCCGTCACAGCGCAACCTGTGTCCAGGGGCGAACGGCAACGGACACAGGGCATCGACCGGGATGCGACCATTGGTGAAATCGTTCAAGGAGCCGCCATGATGCTCCACCGCCTGCCGCCGGGCGGTTGCCAATGTCAGCCACGGCTCGTAGTCGGCTGTCTCCGACGCGAGAACGGGAATTTCGATGTGCAGAAGGTACTCGCCGGTCGGATCAAGCAGGTCGGCCAGGCGCAGCGCGGCCACAACCACCTCCGCAAAGGTCACCGCCTCCGGATGGGCTTCGACCTCCCTTACCTCGTCAACATCGACGACAGGAGGATCACCCACCTCCTGCGCGGGATACAGGACGGTGGAGAGTTCTAGCAGATTCTCATAGGCCAGCTGAACCGTGGCAATCACCGCATCGAACTCTCCTGCGCTCGTTGGCGCTTCTGGCTGCGTCAGCCAGGTTGGGTGGTATCCGCGAAGGTCAGCCTCCGGGAATAGGTACAGGTACTCGGCAACTAGCGCGCTGAGCAAGGCGGCCGCCTCTTCCATCTCCGCCGTGACCGGCTGGTTGGTCTCGGCGGCAACCTGCTCGGCGTCGGCAACCAGCGCCAATACCTCCGTCACCGTGGCGGGCGGGTTTACTTCTTCTTCCGTGACCGGGGCGGCGATCACCATCACCCGTGCCGGAGGTTCGGGAATGGCAGCTACCGTCTCGACCATGATCGGTTCGGTGGGCGGCGGGGAAGCACTCAGGGGCAAGCCGACTGCGGCAGCGGCGGTCAGCACGCCAAATCCGAGCGCCACCACGCCGAGCAGCGTCAGTGGGCGCCAGCTAGGACGCCGCAGCGGCTCGGGCGACACGCACCACGCACCGGCCACGTTGGTAATCTCAGACACATCCCACATGGCTCAATCCTTCTCTCGCGGACCCCAACCATCCCTGGAATGATCCCTCCGGTCTACTGGTGTCGCTCCGTGATCGGCCAGTCGTGACTCGGGTGTCGGTGGCGGACGGTATGGTATGAGGCACCTGCTAACGACGGTAAGGAGGCGAAATGGCAGACAAGTACACCACCCCGCAACAACTGCCCAACCAGCCGCAATATCAAGTTGCGGCACAACCGCCGGTGAACATGCCGCCGATGGCTTCGCCGGATGCCTGGGTTGAGGCCGGTAAGGATTCCGGTTCCTGGATTACCCGACTGCTGCAAAAGATCAAACGCAAGTAGCAAGACCGTCGTCCTGCGCGGCACAGCGGCTAAAAAGTTGCGTCGCCTGGGACAATAGACCGTTGTGAGCAATCGGACGGGCGCGAGACGGGCGCGAGACCTGCGGCAGACGCCTCCGCGCGTCTCACCGGTGCGCCTGGCGCGGGCCGCCGCGACCCGGACAGCGGTGCAGGTACCGGCCATCATCTACCCGGAGGAGCTGCCGGTTTCGGCGCGCCGTGAGGATATTGCCGCCGCGATAGCCGCACATCAGGTGGTGGTGGTCGCAGGCGAGACCGGCTCCGGCAAGACGACACAGTTGCCCAAAATTCTCATTGAGCTTGGCCGGGGGCGCGCCGGGCAGATCGGGCACACGCAGCCTCGCCGCATCGCCGCCCGTTCTGTGGCCGAGCGCATCGCGCACGAGCTGGGGGTGTCGCTGGGCAGCGTCATCGGATACCAGGTGCGTTTCACGGATCAATCCTCGGATGAAACGCTCGTGAAGGTGATGACCGATGGCATCCTGCTTGCCCAGATTCAGCGCGACCCGGATTTGTTGGCTTACGACACCATCGTGATCGACGAGGCGCACGAACGGTCGCTGAACATCGACTTTCTGCTGGGCTACCTGGCCCGGCTGTTGCCGCGACGGCCTGACCTAAAGGTGATTATCACATCGGCCACCATCGATTCTGAGCGGTTCGCCGAACACTTCTCGCCCTCGCACCTGGCCGACCTGGGCGGGGCGCCGCCCGATGTGGTGGCCGTGCTGCCCAAGGCCGCCCCCGTGATCGAGGTGACTGGCCGCACGTATCCGGTAGAAATCCGCTACCGCCCGCTTACTGCATCCCCGCGTCATTCTGCGGTCGACGGAGCCGAGTCGCAAAATGACGCGGGCGGGAAATACTCGCTGCGAAATGACGGCTTTGGAAGAGTCGAGGAAGTTGATCTACCCACCGGCATCGTCGAGGCGTGCGACGAACTCATGCGGGAAGGCCACGGCGACATCCTGGTGTTCCTCTCCGGCGAGCGAGAGATTCACGACACCGCCGACGCGCTAGAGGGACACTTGGGTGAGCGCACTCGCGATGCCCGCCGCCCGGACTACGTAGAAATCCTGCCGCTGTATTCGCGGTTGTCGGCTGCCGAGCAGCATCGGGTGTTTTCCGCCCATCCGGGGCGACGCATCGTGCTGTCTACCAACGTGGCCGAGACCTCATTGACCGTGCCCGGCATCCGTTACGTGGTGGATACGGGCCTGGCGCGCATCTCACGCTTCTCGAAGGCCACCAAGGTACAGCGGCTACCCATTGAGGCGATCAGTCAGGCATCGGCCAACCAGCGTTCCGGGCGGTGCGGGCGCGTGGCCGACGGTGTGGCAATCCGCCTGTACGCCGAATCCGATTTTGACGCCCGACCGGAGTACACCGAACCGGAGATTCTGCGCACGT
>WQZL01000186.1 GCA_009780755.1 Promicromonosporaceae bacterium
CCGCGAGCGAGCCAACCAACGTTCGGCCGGACCGGAGACCAGCACCGCTAGGCCGATCTGCGCGGTGGCCAGCGCTACGAGAGCCAGGGATGGCGGGCCGGAGTTCTGAATCTCCGCGCCGGGCACCGAGACCATACTCACCGGGTACGGGCCGGGGCCAACCAGTAGCAGCGCTGTCGCCAGGCCCCCGGCAGCTAGCGCTCCCGCCCGCTGGCTGCTCAGGCGCAGCCTGCCGTCAAACCAGGAGAAACCGACCTGATGCACACCCAGCCAGGCGAAGGCGAAGTTTGCCCCGGCGGTGTACTCGATGCCGGTTGAGAAGCGCAGCACGTCGCCGATGGCCACGCCGACTACGCAGGCGAGAACAACCCAGAGGCCGAAACGCTCGTGGAGGCGGAACATCGCCGGGGTGAGCAGCACGACGGCCAGATAGACCACCAGGAACCATAGGGGTAGCACCACCACGGAGACGGCCTGAGCCACGTCATAGTCGTTGACGCCAATCTGCCGGGCGGTCAGCGCCGAGACGGCCATCAATACCAGCAGCAGCGTCAGCGGCGTGAACACCCGGCCCGAGCGGCCAAGCAGCCAGTTAGCCACTGACCCGGTTGAATCCCCTGCCTGCACGGCTCGTTGTCGATGTTTGCTCCAGGAGATGGCATTAGAAACGCCGCCCACCAGGAAGAATACGGGCATTACCTGGAAAATCCAGGTGAGCCATTGCACGTCGCTCAGGTAGCCGAGCGCGCTTTCCCCGGTCAGCCCCGCTGGCGTGCGCACCACATCCATCAGCAGCCAATGCCCAACCACCACCATAACGATGGCCACGGCCCTCAGCAGATCAACATGCCGCCGTCGCGAACTGGGCGTAGCCGCCGCCACCTCCCGCAACTCCCCCACTGGTCAGTTAGGGCTTGGGGGTGCCGCAGTTGGCGCAGAAGCGACCCGTGTTGGTCTGGCCGCACTGGCAGGCCCAGTCGGCGGCCGGGGCGGGGTGCGGAGTACCGCACTGCGGGCAGAACTTGCCCGTGTTGGATTGACCGCATTGACAGGTCCAAGCGGCGGCCAGGGCGGGTTGTGGCGTGCCGCACTGGGCGCAGAACTTACCGCCGTTTACGGAGCCGCATTGGCAGGTCCAACCAGCAGCAGGTGCGCCACCGGCGGGCATGCCGGGGGCACCGCCCAGCTGCGGTTGTCCCTGCTGCTGGGCCATGTCGAAGAACTGACCGGCGTTCGCGCCGCCGGCATTCATAGCGGCATTCATGCCGAGGAAGCCCATCATCGCCCCACCGGGGTTGGCTCCGGCGGCGCGCATCGCGTCCGCCTGAGCGCCGACCATCGTCGCTCCGGCCATGCCCGGATCGCGCATGACGGCCTTGCGTTGCAGGTCGCGAATCATTTCCGCATCCTCTGGCGTGGGTGTCACCGACTTGATGTTGAAGGTGGCGATCTCCAGGCCGCGCAGGCGACCCCACTTCTCGGAGAGAATCCCGTTGAGTGCCGCGGCGATCTCGGTAGTGTGGCCGGGGAGGGCACTGATACGGACGCCCTGGGCGCTGATCTGCGCGAAGGCGGGCTGTAGCGCGGTGAGCAGCTCGGACTTTAGCTGCGCATCCAGGTCGGCCACCCGGTATGCCTGGGCGACGTTGCCGGAGACGTTTCGGTAGAACAGCAGCGGATCGATGAGGCGGTAGGAGTATTTGCCGTGGCAGCGGATCGAGATGTCGATGTCGAGACCAATATTGGTGTCCACGGCCCGGAACGGGATGGGGCTGGGCGTGCCGTACTTGTTGCCGGTGATCTCTTTGAGATTGAAGTAGTACACGCGCTGTTCGCGACCGGTGCCGCCGCCAAAGGTGAACCGGCGACCCATCGTCTTAAACGAATCCAACACGCTTTGCCCGAGCGAGCCGTTGAAGATAGACGGTTCGGTACTCTCGTCGAAGACGAACTCCCCAGGTTCAGCAGTGAACTCGACCACCTCGCCGTTATCAACGATGGCCATCGCCTGACCGTCGGCCACCGCGATTACCGAGCCGGACGAGATGATGTTGTCGTTGCCGCGTCGGTTGGCCGAGCGCGGATCCTGCCGCTGTTGCCCCTTGACCACCAGCACATCCGTACCGATTGCGTCCGCGTAGAAGAACTCCTTCCACTGGTCAGCCAGCGTGCCACCGATGGCGCCGCGCGCCGCCCGGATCAAACCCATGATTCCTCCAAGTAAGTCAATGCTTGTAAAGCCTCGGCAATGATAGCCTGTGCTGCGGTTTCCTCTTATGCTCTTGGCTGAAATGGAGTTCTCAAAATGGAGCAACTGACCTGTAGCGCCTGCGGCAGCGCGTCCGTCACCGTGGCCAGCGGGTTTTTGACCTGTAAGTCGTGTGATTCGGTGTTCCAGTTGCAGGCGCCAGCCCCCGCCGCCCTTGCCGCCGCGCCAGTTGGCCCGGCCCCGGAGGGATTCTTCCCGTTTGCGTTGGACGGTTCCCAGGTACCGCAATCGTTTAGACGTTGGCTGGCCTCACTCACCGATGCCCCCGACGACCTACTGCTGAAAACGCAGTTGGGTCAGGTAACGCCGTTGTGGATGCCCGCGTACACCTACGAGATCGAGTACACCGCGAACTGGCGGGTAGAGATCGAGACCGGAGATGACGATTGGGAAGGTCGCCGGGGCACCCAGCGGGGTGTGGCCAGGCTGGGTCGCATGGGCAGCACCGACATCCGCACCGCTGCACTCACCGAGGCGCAACGTGATGCCGAAGCGCTGATCTACGAAGACGGTTGGACACCGCTATCCGGGTTTACCGAGGCCCACCGCTTTGCGATGCTTCCCGTCAATGTCACTCGCGAACAAGCCGATGCCGGGGTGGGAGCAGAGCTGCGCCAGCACATTGAGAATCTGATCGAGGAGGAACTCGATTTCCCGATGATGCGGAATGTGCAGATCGACACCACCTTGATTCGCCAGAGCGTCGCGCTGATTCATTTCCCGTTCTACCTGGTTGATTACACCTACAACGGCAGCCACTACCAAGTGGCCCTAGATGGCCGAACCGATGGCCTCGGGCACTACGCGAGGCGACCCGAGTGCGACAAGATCGCCTCGCTCAAGAGCTGGTTCTTGGGCATCTCGTGGATTCCGGTGGTCATTGGCGGTCTTGCCTTCGCGGTTATGGTGTTTTTTGACGATGATTCGAATTGGGTCTGGCACGACTTCTTCTTACAGCTCGTCGTTGCCTCGCTGCTCCTCCTACCGGTTACCCTGCTTCTCGGGTGGCTCGGCAAACGTACCTTCGTCCAGGCAACTGATACCTTCCAGGCGCGCGCGAAGGAGGTAGTCTCCCGACCCGGCGGCGCCAATCAGGTGCTTAGCCTGGAGAGGGGTCGCAAGCGAAACATCCGCCTCTGGAAAACATGCCTTAGTCTGCTTACCCTGGCGGCCATCGCCATCCCCTTCGTCTTCGCCTGGGGCTATCTGCCGTAGTTCGATTTAGGCATGAGCCATCGGTCCTGCTCAACCGGTGGCCCGGCGGCTAAGTGCCGGATGGCGGATAAACTCTGGTAATGCCTTTTATCGAGTTCGCGGATGTCACCAAGGTTTATCAGACCGGTGATGTCGAGGTGGCCGCGCTGCGCGGTGCCTCCTTCGAGATCGAACGCGGCGAGATCGTGGTCATCGTCGGGCAATCCGGGGCGGGTAAGACAACGCTGTTGAACATCCTGGGCGGCATGGACTCGCTCACCAGCGGCCAAGTTACCGTAGCTGGCCGCGATGTGTCTTCGCTCACCAAAAAGGAACTGGCCCGCTACCGGCGCCGTGATGTCGGATTCGTCTTTCAGTTCTACAACCTGATCGCCAACCTCACAGCCAAGGAGAATGTCGAACTCGCCGCGCAATTGGGCGACGGATCACGCGATGCGGTGGAGGTGCTAACCCAGGTGGGCCTGGAGATGCGCCTGCGGAACTTCCCGGCGCAGCTCTCCGGTGGCGAGCAGCAGCGCGTCGCTATCGCCCGGGCGCTGGCGAAAAACCCGCTGCTCCTGTTGTGCGACGAGCCTACCGGCGCACTCGACTACCTGACCGGCAAGGCCGTGTTGCGCCTGCTGCAAGATGCCGCCCGCGAGCAAGGCACCACCTGCGTCATCATCACCCATAACTCGGCGCTGACCGCGATGGGTGATCGGGTAATCCGCGTCGGGTCTGGACGGATCACCTCGGTTGTCACCAACCCTGCGCCCCTTTCTATCGATGAGATTGAGTGGTAGGAATGGCGCGCGCGTTTTGGACCTCGGCCTTCCGGACGATCCGGTTGAGCCTTGGACGATTCCTGGCGATCTTTAGCATCGTCGCGCTCGGCGTCGGGTTCCTAGCCGGGCTGTGGTCGGCCGAACCGTCCATGATCGCCACCGGACGGCAGTACGTCGCCGAGAACAATCTGTTTGACCTGCGGTTGTTGCAGGCTGGCGGGTTCACCGACGACGATGTCCTAGCCTTCGCTGCCCTGCCCGGAGTAGCCGTCGCTCAGGGCGCGGTGATGTTGGATGCGCTGTTCATTGAACCGTCGGGAGATGAGCGCCTGCTGTTGATCTCCTCCATTACGGCCGATGTTAACGAACTGACCCTGGTGGCAGG
>WQZL01000187.1 GCA_009780755.1 Promicromonosporaceae bacterium
CAGGCAGGCAGGCAGGCAGGCAGGCAGGCAGGCAGGCGCTGGCCTGATCTAGCGCGCTTCTCGTTGCCCTCGGCGGTGGAACGTGGGTAACGAACGAGCCACTGAAGACCTGGTTGACGACCGCCTCCGGCAACTCGGCTACTACGCTGACGACCGGATTATCGTTGAGAAGCAGAAGTCGCAGAACAACCAGATTGCTGATGCACTACGAAAGTCGTCCAAGCGCGGCAGCGGAAAAGTCGGATTCCCTGAGTTCATCATCACGAGCCTCGATGCACCAGACACAGTGATTGTCATCGAGTGCAAGGCGTCCGTGAAGAACCACGAGTCAGCGAACCGTGACCGTCCGGTGGATTTTGCTGTGGACGGCGCACTTCACTACGGGCGATTCCTCGCCATCACTCACACTGTCATTGCCATAGCGGTCTCTGGGACGAAGGCTGACGCTCGCTGGTCGATCTTCCTGCTCCCAAAGGAGTCCAAGGCTGAGCAGCCGCTGCTATCTCGACACGGCGCAGAGATCACCGCACTTGCGAGCATGTCGGACATGCTCGTGGCGGCGGCGTTCGACCCCACAGTGCAGCACCGGCGTCAGATCGACCTCATCGACTTCTCATCAACGATGCACGAGTTCATGCGAGACGAGGCTGAACTCGAAGAAAAGGAGAAGCCGCTCGCGGTCGCTGGAAGCCTGATCGCGCTGCTCGATCCGGTGTTCCAGAAGACGTACGACGACTACCCTGCCGACCGCCTGCCGGAGTTCTGGATCAAGACGATTAAAGATGCGCTGACCAGAGCCAACTTGCCACAGGGCAAGCAGGACACGATGACGCAGCCGTTCACCAATATCGAAGTCCACCCCGAACTGGGCAAGGCGACACTCAGGTTTCCAAAGGGGCTGCTGAACGCGATTGTGACGATGCTGGCCGAGCAGGTCGCCCCTTACCTGACGATCTACCACGACTTCGATGTCGTCGGACAGTTCTACGGTGAGTTCCTAAAGTACACCGGCGGCGACGGCAAGGGACTTGGCATCGTGCTAACCCCCAGGCACGTAACCGAACTGTTCGCGATGCTGGCCAACGTCACAGTGGACGACAAGGTACTCGACCCCTGCTCGGGCACCGGCGGGTTCCTGATCTCGTCACTCAAACATGCCGCAAGTCACAAGGGCGCGACTGATTCAGCGGTCGAGCGATTCAAGCGTGACGGGATGATCGGGATCGAGCAGCAGGCAACGATGTTTGCACTCTCGGCCTCAAACATGATCCTGCGCGGCGACGGAAAGGCAAACCTCCACCAAGGGTCGTGCTTCGACACTGCGATCGCCACATTCATCGAGTGCAACGTCTGCTCCGGGCCGCCTGAGATTGCGGCAACTCCGCATGAGTGCCGAGCGCCAACAATCGGGATGCTCAACCCGCCCTACTCAAAGTCCAAGGCCGATCTGTCGGAACTGAGGTTCGTCGAGAATATGCTGTCGATGCTACGCAGGGGCGCCACCGGCATCGCAATCATCCCAGTATCGTGTGCAACCGGCGGTGGTCGTCATGGCCTGCTTGAACGTCACACACTGGAGGCAGTGATGTCGATGCCGCCCGAGTTGTTCTACCCAGTAGGCGTCGTCACCTGCATCATGGTGTTCACGGCACACATCCCACACGCCGCCTCAAAGAAAAAGACGTGGTTCGGATACTGGCGCGACGACACCTTCGTCAAGGTCAAGAACAGGGGCCGCATCGACCGCGATGGCACCTGGCCTGACACCCGCGACCGCTGGCTAGAGATGTACCGGAATCGGGAAGTTCACGCGGGCGAGTCCGTCACTCGGCACGTAACGGCAGACGACGAGTGGCTGGCTGAGGCATACATTGAGACCGACTACTCCACACTGACCGAGGCTGACTTCGCGAAGGTTCTCCGTGACTACGCGCTGTTTACGCTTCGCGGAGTGAGCGATGAGTAAGCGGGTGGACGACCTGTTCGACCTTCGTTACGGACACTCACTCGAACTCAACCGCCTGGCAGAAGTTGAGCCTCCAGCTGGGGTCAACTTCGTAGGCCGCGCTCGCACCAACAATGGCGTCACAGCGCGAGTGCTATCCGATGAGACTCCAGGTGAACCCGGAGAACTGACAGTAGCGCTTGGGGGTGAGGGTGGAGTCCTCGCAACCTTCGTGCAACCGGAGGCATTTGTATGCGGTCGTGATGTCATGATCTTGACGCCCAAGACCCGGGGAATGCCTCTGGCCGAGCGCCTTTGGTGGGCACGCTGCATCTGGGAAAATCACTACAGGTACTCGTTTGGGCGCCAAGCCAACAAGACACTCGCCGGTATCCGTCTGCCAAGTGAGCCACCCGCCTGGGTCAAGGATGCGGCAGTGCCAGACTATAAGTCCCTCGCGCAACCAATGACCGGATATGCATCGCTAAGCGATAGCGCAAACTGGGGATACTTTCGCATCGACCAACACTTCACCATCTGCAAGGGTTTGCGGCTAACGAAGGCGAATCAACTGCCCGGCACGAACAGGTTCATCGGCGCATCAGAGAAGAACAACGGCGTGACAGCGCTCATCGCGAACATCGCCACATTCGACGCCGGATGCCTCACGGTGCCCTATAACGGTTCTGTTGGGTTCGCCTTCTACCAAGACCAGCCATTCCTAGCCACCGACGACGTGAACGTGCTGGTGCCGAAGCGTCCGCTTAACCGGTGGGCACAGTTGTTTGTGGCGACAGTGATCCGTCACGAGAAGTTCCGGTACACCTACGGCTACAAGTGGACCAAGGAACGCATGGAGGCCACCGAAATCCGTCTCCCCTCGACACCCGAGGGAGAACCCGACTGGGCTGCAATGGAGGCGTATATGAAGTCGCTGCCGCTCAGTTCTGCCATCGCGACGGCTGAGTCTGACATCCTTGGGCAGTAACAATTGCGCACACCCGGCACCTCACCCGCGATAACGGCCTGCTCGAAGCCGAGATGCTGACAACATCACGGCGTCGCGCTTGGTGGCTGCGCCAGCCTGGACACGAGTCCGAGGAGAGCTGGCCAAACCACCGGAGGCAGGTTAGCCGCTGGGAGGGGTGGGTGGGGGGATGGTGCGGAGGACTTG
Source organism: Promicromonosporaceae bacterium (assembly GCA_009780755.1). Taxonomy (GTDB): domain Bacteria; phylum Actinomycetota; class Actinomycetes; order Actinomycetales; family Cellulomonadaceae; genus Xylanimonas. Next base: position 3,120 of record WQZL01000187.1, read on the forward strand.
GAGGGCACCACCCATTGGGGCGGCCTGCTCGACATCGGCGCTGATTAGTATCTGCGGCTGCGATAGGTCGCGGCCAGCAGCCCGCTCGCGCACCAATTCCTCGATGCGGGTGCGATACATCGGACCGGCCGTGCGGAAGGCCGGGCCGGTCAGCACCAGGGTGTCGATATCGAACAGGTTGAACATGGTTACCACGGCCAGGCCCAGATAATCCGCTGATGCCGCCAGAAGCTCGGTGGCCTCCGCGTCCCCGCCGCGCGCCGCGCGCGCCAGCCGCTCGAAATCCGCCAACCCTTCGTCATCCGTACCCCGCAGATCCAGCCGCGCGGCCAGACCTGGCCGCTCAAAGGCGAGCGCGCTGACGGCCAGCGGCTGCGCCTCGGCGCCCACGCAGCCTCGCGTGCCGCACAGGCAAACCGCTCCACCCGGATTTACCACCACATGGTCGATTTCCACCGCATTAGACGAGCGCCCGCGATACGGCACGCCATCTACCACCACCGCGCCGCCCACACCCGTGGACATGAACAGCAAGCCGAATGTTGAGGTTGGCACCAGCCCAATTGCCTGCTCGCCAATGGCGGCGGCCGTAGCATCGTTTTCTAGCAGCACGGGCAGACCCAGAGCCTCGCTTAGCGAGGTGGCCAGGGGGAAGCCGTACCACTCATCCGTGGGTTGCGGCGTCAGCAGCTTGCCGGCCTCCCGATCCTGTGGGCCATACGTGACCAGGCAGGCGCCCAGGATGCGCTCGCGGGGAATGGACGCGCTAAGCAGTAAATCGTCAACGTGGTCCACCAGCTCGGCGATGGCCGCCGCCGGGCTGAGCGATCCCGGCCCGCGCAGGGAGGCCGATGCCACCCGAATGCCCGCGTAATCTGCGATCACCACCGTTGTTGTGGTCGAGTCAATCTGCACGCCGATGGCGTACCAGGCGGCTGGCACCAGCTCTAGCATCCGGCGCGGCGCCCCGCGGGAGAGCTGCTCGCGCGTACCCTCGCGGACCACACCCGCATCCATTAACGTCTTGACAACATTGGTTACCGTTGCCTGAGTCACCCCCGAGCGGGCGGCGATTTCCACCCGGCTGATCTGCTTTTCGGCGCGCAACAGGTCGAGGATGCGCATCGGCGTAGATATGCCGTTCGTGGCACCAACTGACACCATCGCGTGGCGCCCTCCGTTCTTTACTTGACCTATTTGATTTAGTCGTGCAAGTATATATCCATCGCGACACGACGACCCCCTTCAGCAGCCACACAGAAGTGATCGGCGGGGGGAACATAGGAGGAAACATGACGTTCCGCACCACCTGGAGGAAGGTTGCCGTCGTGGCGACAGCGGCCTCCATGCTACTCGTTGCTGGATGCAGCGACGACGGTGGCAACGGCGCCGACCCCGGCCCCGAGACCCCCACCATCAC
>WQZL01000188.1 GCA_009780755.1 Promicromonosporaceae bacterium
CCACGAAGGAGGCGATGCCCTCGTGAGCGACAAGACCGATATAGGAACGCTCCTGAGCGGGCAGCGCCCGATACCAGTCCAGCTCCTCGTCGAGTTGACGCAGTGCGGCGGTGGTCAGATAGCCGATGCCCTCGCGGACGCGGGCTATGGTGGCGGTGCGACAATCATCACTGAAATTCACGAAAAAAATGGTACGCCTTTCCTCGATACTCAGGACTCGCCTCCGGCGCTGCCAGAGGTGCCGGCGGTCACATCGAGTAGTCGGTACTTGTCAATGGCGGTCGCAACGGTGTCGGCGGGTACTTCTCCGCGCCGAGCAAGGGTCTGTAGCGTCTTGACCACCATCGACGGGCCATCGATCAAGAAGTGACGACGAGCGGCCGCGCGAGTGTCAGAGAACCCAAATCCATCGGCGCCAAGTACCTCGAAATCTCCGGGCACCCATTTGCGAATCTGTTCGGGAATCAGGTGATCGAAATCGGTGGTGGCGATGACCGGGCCAGGCGTCCCTTGCAGGCGCTGGGTAATAAACGGCACCCGCGCCGTAGCCTCGGGGTTGATGAATGCCTCGCGTTCGGCGGCTAGCGCATCGCGCCGCAGTTCGTTCCAGGAGGTGACCGACCACACATCGGCGGCCACACCCCAATCCTCACGCAACAGGTGTTGAGCCTCCATAGCCCACGGCACGGCCACGCCGGAGGCGAGCAGCTGTGCCCGCGGCTCCTTCTTGCTCGCCTTGGCCACCGCTATCCGATGGATGCCGCGCAGGATGCCGTCAACGTCAACATCTTCTGGCTCGGCGGGCTGGACTATCGGCTCGTTGTACACCGTCAGGTAGTACATGACGTTTCGGGTTCGTCCGGCCTCATCGACCAGCCCGTCCCCATACATCCGGCCAATGCCGTCGCGCATGATGTGCCGAATCTCATAACCGTAGGCGGGGTCGTACTGCACGACGGCGGGGTTGGTCGCGGCCAGGATGGGGGAGTGGCCATCGGCGTGCTGTAGACCCTCACCGGCGAGTGTGGTGCGCCCAGCCGTCGCGCCGATGATGAAACCGCGTGTCATCTGATCCCCGGCGGCCCAGAACTGGTCTCCCGTGCGCTGGAAGCCGAACATCGAGTAGAAGATGTAGACGGGCATCAGGTGTTCGCCATGCGTGGCATAGGCCGTGCCGACGGCCTGGAAGGCAGCCACGGAACCGGCCTCGTTGATGCCGGTGTGCATGATCTGCCCGTCTGGCGCCTCCTTATACGAGAGCATGAGGTTGCGATCCACGGCCAGATAGTGCTGCCCGGTCGTGTTGAAGATTTTGGCCGAGGGGAAGATCGCGTCAAGGCCGAAGGTGCGGGCCTCATCCGGGATGATGGGCACAATCCGGTGCCCGAAGTCCGGGTCTTTAATCAGATCTTTCAGCAACCGGACGAACGCCATCGTCGTGGCGGCCTCCTGGTTGCCAGAACCCTTGGCGAGCATCTGGTAATGCTTCTCGGCGGGCAAGGTTACCGAGGTGGCGCGGTTGCCGCGCCGCTCGGGCACGAAGCCGCCGAGGGCTTTGCGGCGGTCAAGAAGATAGTTGATGGCTGGGTCATCTGGGCCGGGGTGGTAGTACGGCGCGTTGAACGGATCGGCCAGCGCCTCATCCTCGATGGGAATGTGCAGGGAATCGCGCAGTAGCAGTAGATCGTTGGCCTTTAGCTTCTTCATCTGATGCGTGGCGTTTCGCCCGGCGAAGTGGGAACCTAGCCCGTAACCCTTAACCGTCGCCGCGAGAATCACCGTCGGCTGGCCCGTGTGGGCGCGGGCGGCGGCGTAGGCGGCGTAAATCTTGCGGTAGTCATGCCCGCCGCGCTTCATGTTCCAGATGTCATCGTCCGTCATATTCGCCACCAGGGCGGCGGTGCGGGGGTCGCGGCCAAAGAAATGCTCGCGGATGAACGCGCCCGATTCGGCGCGATACGTCTGGTAGTCGCCATCGGGGGTGACGTTCATCAGGTTCACTAGGGCGCGATCCTTGTCGGCGTTGAGCAGGGCGTCCCACTCGCGGCCCCAGATCACCTTTATGACGTTCCAGCCCGCCCCTCGGAACTCGGCCTCCAGCTCCTGGATGATCTTGCCGTTGCCGCGCACCGGCCCATCCAAACGCTGTAGGTTGCAGTTGACGACGAAGGTCAGGTTGTCGAGACCCTGATTCGCGGCGAGCTGTAGCATTCCGCGGCTCTCTGGCTCATCCATCTCCCCATCGCCGAGGAAGGCCCACACATCCTGCTGGCTGGTGTCCGTGATGCCGCGCAGGTGCAGGTAGCGGTTGGTCCACGCCTGGTAGATGGCGCTGGCGGGACCAAGTCCCATCGAGACGGTGGGGAACTCCCAGAAGTCGGGCATCAGGTACGGGTGCGGGTAGGAGGGCAGGCCGCCGCCGAACCCGGCGTGGCTGTACTCCTGCCTAAAGCCATCGAGGCGCTGCGCACTGATGCGTCCCTCCAGGTAGGCGCGGGCGTACATGCCGGGTGCGGCATGGCCCTGGAAGTAGACCTGGTCGCCCCCGCCGGGGTGATCCTTGCCGCGGAAGAAGTGGTTCAGGCCCACCTCTGTGAGCGTCGCCGCCGAGGCGTAGGAGGAGATATGGCCGCCGACGCCGAGGCCGGGGCGCTGGGCGCGCGTAACGAGTACGGCCGCGTTCCAGCGGCACCAGCCTCGATATTGGCGTTCGAGAACCTCGTCGCCGGGGTAGTACGGCTCCTCGTGTACGCCGATGGTGTTCACATACGGGGTAGCGAAGGAGGCGGGGATGGCGATGTTGCGCTCGCGAGCGCGGCGCAACAGGTTCAGCATGACGTAACGGGCGCGGGGGCCACCCTTGGCATCGGCTAGCCCGTCAAAGCTCTCGACCCACTCGGCCGTCTCATCAGGGTCGATGTCGGGTACCGCGGCGAGCAGGCCGTTGATGAGGGGGCCGGATTCATCGTAGGAAGCCACTTCGAGTCCTCTTTTCATTGAGCTGGTGTGATTCGCCCATTGTGTACTGCTTTGCAGGCTTTGACATCACCTGCGCAACATCTTGGCGCGTGACGACCTCCCGATCCGCACCGAACTGCCTCCAGCTAGTATCGGGGTGGCATACCGGCGTCGAGTGAGCGTCTGCATTAATCTGGCGCCGTGGTTACGAATGACTCTGTGATTGATCGCTTCGGGCTCACCGCCGGGCAGGTGGTGCAGGAGTTCGGTTGGGACGACGACGTAGACGATGTGCTGCGCGCCGCCATTGAGGATGTCACCGGCGAGGAGCTGGCCGACGAGGATTACGGCGATGTGGCCGACGGCGTCATTATTTGGTGGCGCGAGGGTGACGGAGACCTGACTGACATGCTGGTAGACGCGCTCAACATGCTTGAAGATGGCGGCGATGTGTGGCTACTAACCCGTAAGGCTGGTCGCGACGGCCATGTGCCTCACGCCGAGGTTGAGGATGCCGCCACCACGGCGGGCCTGCACGCGATGACCACCTTCGCCGCCGCCGCCGACTGGTCCGCCACCAAACTAGCCAACCGCCCCCGCGGCAAGTAGCCCCCCGTCATCCTGCGGACCGAAGGCAGCACAGAAGCCACGCATCGCGTATCATTGACCGGCGCCCCTGGGGCGCACGGGCCTTTAGCTCAGCTGGTAGAGCGCCACGTTTACACCGTGGATGTCATCGGTTCAAGTCCGGTAGGGCCCACCACGAGGTACTGACACAACTCGGCGCCCCTAGTGACACAACTGTGATGACGCAGATTTTCCCTCGTTTTCTGCCGGTTTTCGCATCTTTTCGTCATCCTGCGTGACTGAAACGCCCCTTTTCCGTCATCCTGCGGAAGCGCAGCGAGTCACTGTATCCCAGATACGCCAAGTGGCCCGTCAGTGTCTGCTACGGGCTACCGTGAGGTTTTCTAGTTGTTTCTTGTGGTGGTTGTCCGTTGTGGGTGGCGCGTTGGCTCCGGCTGTATCAGTGTCCGGCGTTTCGGCTGGGGTGTTGCCCTGGCGCAAGGGGTCGAAGTCGAGTAGTTATCACTGTCGAAACTAGGTAGTTGATGGCATCGAAGTTGCCTATTTAGACTCGGGTTCGGATAGGCTGGAACGGTGAGTTACCTCCCGCGCATCGCAGATCAGCGCCTAGCAGAGTTGCTGCTCGGGTCTCGGGCCGTGTCCATCGAGGGGCCTCGCGGCTGCGGCAAGACCAGGACGGCGTTGCAGGTTGCCAGGACAGTGGTCGAACTGGACGATCCCGCGGCACGGGCCACCTTGCAGGCTGACCGTCGCCGACTCCTGTCGTCTATGACCGCGCCGGTGTTGATTGATGAGTGGCAGCTCGACCCTCCTGTGTGGGACGCGGTACGGCGCCTCGTCGATGCCGATGGTGTTCCCGGCCGGTTCGTCCTGACCGGCAGTGCCGACCCTGGCAACTCCAGCCTGCACTCGGGGGCTGGCCGATTCGCTCGCCTGCGC
>WQZL01000189.1 GCA_009780755.1 Promicromonosporaceae bacterium
TTAACGCTGCGGCCACGGCCAGCGGGTTCTCAATTGGGCTTAGGTGTCCGGCGCCGGGGATGACCGTTAGGGTCGCATCGCGGGCTGCCTTGGCCATGTGTTCGGAATCGCTCAGCGGGGAGAGAGAATCCTCCGCGCCCACCACTACGGCTACCGGCTCGGTGAAGTTAGTCAACACGTCTGTGCGATCAATCCGGCTGGCGATGGTGCGGAAGGCCCAGGCCAGGCAGCGGGGCGACTGCCCGTGCACCCAGGCGTCGAGGGTGGGCAGCAGGTGCCGCCGCTCCCGTTGGCTGGTTTCCCCCAGTAGAGAGGAATACATGGCCAGCACGGGCGCCAGCGTCGATTCACGTTCCATCTCACGGGCGACCTGGAGCCGACTGTCGTACACATGCGGCGGGTCGGCCGTGGATTTAGTATCCACCAGGCCCAGCCCGGACACGAAGGCCGGATGTCGCTCGGCCAACGCCAGGGCGACATAGCCGCCCATCGAGATGCCCACGACTATGGCGTTTGCCACCCCTGCATCCTTAAGCGTGCGATATACCGCCTCGGCCGCCATTTCCATGCTGGCCGGGATGGTCCCGAGTTCGCTGAACCCCTGGCCGGGTAGGTCGATGGCCAGCGCCCGCACATGGGCGGGCAGCGCGGCGGCGGCCTCCACCCACATCCGGTGGTCGAAGGGGAAGGCATGAAGTAACACGATGGGCACCCCACCGCCGGAGGTCAGTTCTTGGACGTTTAGCTTCGGCAGGGCGGGCATGAGTTGATTATGACGTACTCAGCGCAGGCGTGCGCGCCGCTGCCAACAACTGGCGTGCCAGTGTCGCCTGGCATCCACCCCGGCTTCTGACCCGCTGAAGCCGTCGCGCGACCAGGCCACGACGTGAGCGGTGCCGGGGCGAATCTCTTGGTTGCAGGCCGGACAACGGTAGGTCTTATCGCTGGATTTAACCGTGCGTACCGACCAGTCGCCGTCATCGTCCGAAACAAGCCGCATCCCGCCCAGGGCGCGCTCCGTGTCGATGGGCACATGCCCAGCGCCGTAGGGGCGGCGAGACGACCGACGGGAGGATGGCATGGACACCATTGTGCAGCCACCCAGATTCACAGCCAACTCTCAGCTCGCAATGCCGCAGAATCTCTGGCCGGAGGGCTACCATTGATCGCTTGGCCCCAAATCTCAAAGGATTACCAAAGTGAACCTGCGTAACACCGTCCGCGCCACCGCCATTTTTGCCGCCTGCGCCCTTGCCCTGACCGCCTGTGGCGGAGATGACAACGGGGGAAGCGGAGGCGGAGGTGGCCCGCTCGGGGCAATCACCGTCGTGGGCGCGATTGGCTCCGAGCCGGAGCTTGAGTTCGACACCCCCTTCGAGGTCACCGAGATTGAGGTGCAGACCATCGACGTCGGTACCGGCGCCCCCATCGAGGAGGGGCAGTCGGTCTTCATGCATTACCTGTTGATGCTCGGCGACGGCACCCGCCTGGGTTCCACCTGGACAGATTTCGGCGGCCAGACCGACCAGTTCACCGCCGGTGCTGGTGAACTGGAAACCCCACCCATCGTCCAGGCGGCCATAGAAGGCCAGCGGGTTGGCGCGCGCGTACTTGTGGCCGAACCCACCTTCGCCGCCGACGGCTCCTTGGAGGTAGTGATGATAATGATCGCGGAACTAGTCGATGCGCGCACCGTACCGGCGCGCGCCGAGGGTGAAACCGTGACCCCACCCGCCGGTTTGCCCGTGGTCACCGTAAACGACGCGACCGGGGAGCCGTCATTGGGCGAGGTTCCGGCGGCCTACCAGGATGTAACCGAACTGGTTGTGCAGACGCTGATTCGTGGCGACGGCCCGGTGGTCGAGCCTGGCGCTTCGGTCACCATCCATTACACCGGCTGGACTCCCGATGGCGAAGTTTTTGACTCCTCTTGGGAACGCGGCACAATCACCTTCCCCCTGAACAACCTAATCGCTGGCTGGCAGCAGGGCATCCCCGGCCAGACCGTGGGCAGCCAGGTGCTGCTTATCATCCCGGCCGCCCTGGCCTACGGCGAAGACCCCGCCGCCCACCACTTGGGTGGTCAAACCCTAATCTTCGTCATCGACATCCTCGACGCGAACTGAGTGAGGCAATCCGCGAACTTGTTCGTGAGTTGCCGAGCGAGGGAGCGTTGCCGGGCACAGCCCAATCACGCGAACTGAGTGAGGCAATCCACGAGCTTGTTCGTGAGTTGCCGAGCGAGGGAGCGTTGCCGGGCACAGCCCAATCACGCGAACTGAAATGTCGGGTGGTTGAGTAGGGCCGCCAGGCCCGTGTCGAAACCACCTGATGCGCACGTTAGTAGTGGTTTCGACACGTCGCTCGTGCCTCGCTCCTACTCAACCACCCATCGCGCGCCCCTACTCAACCATTCGGCGTGTGCAGGATGCCTCGAATGGCGGTTAGGCGTTCGGTAATCTGGCGTTCAAAGCCGCGATCTGCGGGGTGGTAATAGCGGGCGTCCACTAACTCATCGGGCAGATACTGTTGCGCGGCAACCCCAGCGGGCAAGTCGTGCGGATACTGATACCCCTGGCCGTGACCATGCTGCTTGGCACCCACGTAATGTGAATCACGCAGATGCGGAGGCACCACACCAATCTTTCCGGCCTGCACATCTGCAAGCGCCATATCGATGCCCACACAAACCGCATTGGATTTCGGCGCGGTCGCCAGATGGATCACGGCCTCCGCCAACGGAATGCGTCCCTCGGGCATCCCGATTAACTGCACGGCCTGGGCGGCGGCCACGGCGGTTTGCAGGGCGGAGGGGTCGGCCATACCCACATCCTCGGCGGCGTGGACGATGATGCGCCGCGCGATGAAGCGTGGGTCCTCCCCCGCCGCGATCATCCGGGCCAAGTAGTGCAGGGCGGCATCCACATCGGAGCCGCGAATCGACTTGATGAATGCGCTAATCACGTCGTAATGCTGATCGCCGTCGCGGTCGTAGCGGACGGCGGCCACATCCACGGCGCGTTCGATAGTGGCCAGGTCAATGGTCTCGTTGCCCTCAGAGATGGCGGTGCCAGCGGCGGCCTCCAAGATGGTCAGCGCCTTGCGGGCATCTCCCCCGGCCATGCGGACAAGAAGTTCCTCGGCGGCGGCAGGCAGGGTGACGGCGGCACCCAGTCCGCGCTCGTCGCTGACAGCTCGCCGGATCAATGCCTGCACGTCATCGGCGCTCAGCGGTTTGAGGGTCAGCAGCAGCGAGCGAGATAGCAGCGGGGAGTTGACGGAAAACGATGGATTCTCGGTGGTGGCGGCCACGAGGGTGACCCAGCGATTCTCCACCGAGGGCAGCAGTGCGTCCTGCTGAGACTTAGAGAAGCGGTGTACCTCGTCAATGAACAGCACGGTTTCCTCGCCGGTGGTGGCCAGGCGGCGGCGAGCGTCCTCGATCACGGCCCGCACATCCTTTACTCCGGCGGTGACGGCGGAGAGTTCAACAAATCGACGCCCAGAGACGGTGGCCACCAGGTAGGCCAGAGTGGTCTTGCCGGTGCCGGGCGGCCCCCACAGAATCACAGAGCCAGGAGCCGCACGACGGGCGGCCTCATCTGCTGGCTCTACCAGGCGACGCAGCGGGGAGCCGGAGGCCAGCAGATGCGACTGCCCGGCCACCTCCTCCAAGGTGGCCGGCCGCATCCGTACGGCCAGCGGTGCGGAGGCACCGAGCCGCTGGGTAACCGGCGTGCCTCGCTCCCCGATGGTCAGCGCATCGAACAGGTCCATCCCCTAACCCTAACGGGCGCTCAAGCGTCTGCGGCCAGCAGATCGGATAGGCGATCAGCCGCCGCTACCACGGGTTGCGCGTGCCGCTGCCCCGGCGCACCCGTTAGCCGTGTGACCGGCCCGAAGATTGAAATGGCGGCGATCACCTGTCCCGATGGCAGCCTCACCGGGGCGGAAACGCTGGCCATCCCGGCTGCACGTTCGGCAACGGATTGCGCCCACCCCCGGCGGCGCACCCCGGCCAGATCGGCTGCGGTAAATGTGGCATCGCCTAAACCGTGTTGCAGCCGTTCTAAATCCTCCCAGGCCAGCAGCACCTGGGCGGCGGATCCGGCAGCCATCGACAGGGTGGCACCAACGGGGATGGACTCTCGCAGGCCCACCGGCCGCTCCGCGACGGCGACGCACATCCGCGCCTCACCCTGCCAGCGGTATAGGTGCGCGCTCTCGCCGGTGTAGTCGCGAAGCTCCTGCAACACCGGGGCGGCAGCCGTCATCAAGCGATCCTCACCGGCGGCGGCACCCAGCTCGATGATCCGTGGCCCCACGGCGAACCGACCATCGTCCTCACGGGAGACGAGCCGATGACGCGATAGCGCGACCGCAATCCGATGTGCAGTGGGCCGAGCAATGCCGGTGGCATCGACGATCTCTGCGAGCGTTACCGGGCCTGCCTCCATCGAGCCAAGCACGCCAA
>WQZL01000190.1 GCA_009780755.1 Promicromonosporaceae bacterium
CATCTTCATGATCCTCAACTCCAGACGATAACTCCTCCCGCCACCCCGTCATTCTGCGCGGAGCGAGGAACGAGCGTAGTCGCAGAACCTAGAGGTGACGGTCTCGTGGGTGTCTAGGGCCTGCGGCCCCGCTGCGTTCGCGCGGCGGGACGAGAGCGGCGGCCCTTCGCCGTTGCGGCAGGCCGGTGCGGTTTGGTGGCGACTAGGGGAGCCGCGCTGCGGCCTCGCGAGGAGTTGACGGTACGGCCTCGGACGATGCCGATTAGCTCCTCGATCAAATCCGTCTTGTGGTCGCTGACCCAAACGAGGCCGACCGGCGCGAGCGGGCCGTCGGTCAGCAGCCGGTAAATGACGTCCCGGCGATGATGCAGCCGAGCCAGCGACATCGGCACGATGGTGACGCCCGCACCGGTGGCCACCCAGGCAATGGCCTCGGCGGTGGTAGCAGGGCGCGGCGCCAGGGCGCCAGAATCGATGGTGCCATCGGCAGCGTAGGCAACGGGCCGTAATCCAGGCGGCGTGGTGCCGTGCTGGTAAAGCACGTCGTCTTCGGCCAGGAACACCACGTCGCCGCTTAGATCGTCGGGGGAGAGAGTCTCATCGTCCTCGGTGGCCGCCAGCAGATGATCCCGGGAAACCACCACCACCGGCACCTCCTCGTATAGCGGTATCGCCGAGAAGCGGGCCTTATCTACGGGCAGCCGGGCGATGGCGGCATCGATCTCCCCACCCTCCAGGGCAGCCACAGCGGCAGCGGCCTCAACCTGCACCAGATCGAGGCGCACCTCGGGTAGCCGCTCCCGCCACACCCGCGCCCATTTCCCGGGTGAGGCTCCCGGCACGTACCCCAGCCGCAGCATTTCGCTCATCGCCCCAGCTTACGGCCGCAAGCTAGCCGGGCCGCAAACCGGAGCCAAACCCCGGCCTCACGGTTCGGCGAAGGCGGCGTGGGCGACGGATTCGGGGGTGCCGGTTGCCGCCAGCAGATCGATGATGGCCGAGCGCAGCAGCAGCACCAAAGCCTGCACGCCCAGGTCGAGTCCGGGGTGATGGGGGCTGGCGTCGGCGGCCAGGGCCAGCAGGGTTTGACTGGGCGTCTCGGTTCGCTGGCCGGAGGCCAGGTCGGCAGCCAGCTCCCCGGTGCCAGCGGCGAGGCGGTCGAGCAGATCGGCGACCAGCGCACGCTGCTCCTCGTCGGCCTGCGTCACGCCTGGAGTTGCGCGGCGCAGCGCCACTCGGATGGTTCGCATGGCCCGTTCGACCAGCACAGCTTGGTCGTTAAACCAGTCGAGGTCGTCAAGATGCAGGCGGTTGATGTTGAGCCGAGCAGACTCTGCGGCTAACCGGCTGAGGTCGATCCACTCATCGAGCGTGGGCTGAGCGGAACGGGCTTGCACCAGCGTGGTGTGGATGCCAGCCTCAGAACCGGTGCGGCAGGCTTCGGCGGTTCGGCTGATTACCTCGGCCAGCGCCGTCGTGCCCGCGACCCCCAGGGTGCGCAGGCGCCGACGCGGGTTGCCGGGGGTGAGCATGGCGAAGGCAAGGGCCACGCCGCCACCGATCAGGGCGTCGGCCGCTCGACCGAATGGCCCGCCGGTCAAAAAGGGCATACCGACAATCACGATGGATTGCGCCCCAGCCTGGGCGGTAAGCACGGCGCCTCGGTCGATGAAGCGAGCCAGCAGGGCCGAAACCACCAACACCGTTGATAGCTGCCACCACCCGGAGCCAATTGCATGTACCACCAGATCGCCGACGGCCACGCCGAAGGTCACCCCCAAGGCCACCTCGGCGATGGTTCGCAGCCGACGGTCGAAGGAGAAGCCCAAGCAGAGCCAGGCGGCAATGGCGGCGAAGAAGGGCTGCGGATGGCCAAACAGCGCCCGACTGATCCCAACGGCAACAGATGCAGCCACTGCGGCCTGAAGCACCGGCAAGAACGCGGCCCGAACCCGGGCCGTACCCTGCTGGATGCGCGCCTGAAACATCAGCTGTCGCGTCGTCTGGGAACTCACGAAACCAGACTACCGATGGTTGCTCGCCAACGGCTCGATGCCCGTAGGCTGCCTCCCGCGCCTCTTGGCCGCTTCACGCCGGATGACGAAGGTGTGCAGGTGACGCGTATCCTTGGGGTATGCCAGTTGCCTTCTCCCAGCAGATGCTCAAACCCTTAAACGCGGCCAAGCGCCTCGGCGTGTACCTGCCAGCCACCCCGGCGGAGTTTCAGGCCACGGGTGTCACCCGAGCCGAGCTGGCCGAACTGGAGAAGAACCCGCCTAAGTGGTTGGCTACATTGCGCCGGGAGGGGCCGCACCCGCGCCCCGTGGTGGCCGGACGCCTCGGTATCTCTATCGCCGGGCTGGCGCGCGGCGGCATTATCGACCCGCTCACCACGGAGCAGATCAACGAGCTGCGGGACGATCCACCCGCCTGGCTGACCGCCGAACGAGAGGTGGCCGCAAAGGTGCGCGAGGAGGAAGAGCGCGTGGCGAAGCACACCGCCAAAAAGCAGACAGGCGCGGCGCGGCGCCCAACCGGACGCTGACCCTCGTCGCAAAGCTCACCTAGCGACGTGATAGAACCCGATGGCACGGCGGTAACGCTGGATAGGGCATTGGCGCGGCTCATCCCCTGGCCCGGCGACGGCTCGCGCCTTGATGGCCCGGTTGCGGTGGACGCCACCGACCGGCTGCTGTTGGCCGAGGCGCAGAAGCGAATCGTCAAACTCGGCACTGGAGATGTGACGGTGATCGGCGACCGCTTCGGCGCGCTGACCATCGGCGCACTGGCGCTCGGCGCTACTGGCGTGCGCCTGCACTGCGATGCCATCACGGCCGAGCGGGCGGTGAACGTGAACCTGGAGCGTCTCTTCGGCAATTCGCCGTTGCTTTCGGCACTACGTGGTGCCGAACATGAGGACGTTTTGCCGAACGGGCTGCCTCTTCGGCAAAACGTCGGTGGTGGCAGGGTTGCGGTTAAAGAGGCGTTGTCGGCTGAGCTGGTACAGGGGACGCGGTTAGTGTTGTGGCAGTTGCCGCGCTCGCTAGCCGAGCTACAAGAGGTGGCGGAACTGATCGCCCGCGAGGCCGCCTCCGATGTGGTGGTGCTGGCCGGCGGACGCGTCAAACACATGTCTCCGGCAATGAATGACGTGCTTGGCGCCTGCTTCACAAAGGTTCACGCCACACTAGCCCGCGGCAAATCGCGGGTGCTGATTGCCAGCGGCGTGCATCCGGCGGCCCGCATCGCTTCGCCGTCTTTCCCGGTGACGGCAAGGCTGCGCGATGCGGAACTGTTAGCGGCGGCCTTCCCCGCGACTTCGGCGGATATAGTTGCCGAGGGTCTTGTTGTCGCAGCGCATGGCGGGGTGTTTGCCGGGGCGGGCCTTGACTTGGGAACACGTGCGCTGCTGGGCACGGCCAATCGCTGGCCGTCATATCGTGACGCCCTCGATCTAGGTTGCGGTAGCGGCCTGCTAGCTACGGTCCTGGCCCTGCGCAACCCATCGGCCCAGGTGACGGCGAGCGACCGCTCGGCCGCAGCCATCGCTTCTGCCTTCTGGACCGGGCAGGCTAACGGCGTCGCCGAACGGGTAATCATCACCCGCGACGACGCCGGAGCATCGCTGCCCGATGCCGCCTTCGACCTGGTGCTGTGCAATCCGCCCTTCCACGACCGGGCCGCGCTCTCCACGGACGCCGCGCACCGCATGTTCGGCGCCGCGGCTCGGGTGCTACGCCCCGGCGGGGAACTATGGTGCGTCTACAACTCCGGTCTGCGTTATCGCCCAGCGCTGGAACGCATCATCGGCCCTACCACCCAAGAAGCCCGCGACCCTCGCTTCACGGTAACCCGAAGCGTGAGCGACCCCCGCCCCTCTCCGCGCTGACCAGAACGTGGCAGCTCATTTCACCCGCCCGATGCTGGGGTGTCCACATCGTGGACGGGGCCTGGTGAGTGTCGGTGGTGAGGCAAAACGCAGAAATCGAGCGGGAGTCACCAGGACTCCCGCCCGATATAGGAAGGAGGGGATCACGATGGAGGTCCTAACCCTTATCGCGGTTCTCGTGTCCTTACCTGGAGCGATACTCGCTACGATCATTTTGATCGAGCGGGCAAAGCGCCGGTAGGGTCACGCCGGGCGGTGGTAATAGGCCACCGCCCGGTCCCTTCCTCTCTATGATGCAGGAGGCTTCAATGAAACGCAAGATGGCAGTAGGACTTTTGGCCGCAAACATGGCTCTGGTTGTCACGCTGCTCGCGGCGGGCGCGCCCGCCTGGGGCATTTGGGCGTTGGTGGTGTTGGCCATTCCGGTGGCGCTCATCGCGGTGCTGCCAGAACGCAACCCGAGCTAAGGCAGACGAATGAGGCCCTCGTGGGCAACCTGCCAGTCGGCGGGGAAACCGGGGGCTGGCACATCGGGGACACCATCCCACCCACCGGCCATCAA
>WQZL01000191.1 GCA_009780755.1 Promicromonosporaceae bacterium
CCCACCAAACCGTCAGCGATGTCCTGATACACAACCGTCAGGGAAGTCCTGATACATGACAATTTGGTGAAATGGGCAACATCTGGCCGAAATCGAACGGAGTCCTGTCGCCAAACAGCGCTCAGGGCACGGTTTCGGCATCACAGTGGTTGAGTCGACCCCTGATGACTGAACGCCCAACCCGATGGTTGCCCGCGTCCGCCATTCTGCGGGAGCGCAGCGAGTCGCGTGACGGAGAAGGCCCTACCTCACTCTCCTCCGCAGAAGCAACATACGAATCGGTAGTTTCATGTCGAATCGGCAGTTTAAAGTGCCGAATCGATATGAAACTGCCGACCTGTATGAACTTCTCCCGTGGTTTCGACAGGCTCAACCACGTTGGAGTTGGTCGGTGTTGCGGAAGGTGATGCGGTCGCCATCTACCTCATAGAACCGCATCAGTAGGTTCGCCAGCGTCGTCTTACCCGCTCCGGTGGGGCCGACGATGGCTACGGTTCGACTACCAGGGACAGGTCGATAATCAACGGCTTATCAGGCGCGTAGTTCTTAAATGCGACTCGGCCGCGCACTCGGTCGAGTTCAACCGCATCCGCTAAGTCCGGCTCCTGTTCGGGGGCATCCAGCACCTCGAAAACCCTCTCGGCCGAGGCGACGCCGGATTGCAGCACGTTCATGATGCTGGCAACCTGCGTGATCGGCTGGGTGAACTGCCGTGAATACTGGATGAACGCCTACACATCGCCGATGGACAGCTGCCCGGCGGCGGCGCGTAGCCCGCCAAGCACGGCGATAGCCACGTAGTTCAGGTTAGCTACGAAACCCATCACCGGCGCAATGGTGCCTGAGTAGTGCTGAGCCTTACGTGATGCCTGAAACAACGCGCCGTTCTCGGCGACGAACGTGGCGGCGAACTGGGATCGCGCGTCGGCGTGCCCGCCGGGGCCAATCTGTCGATTCGAGCCGAAACCACCGACGCCCAGCGAGGGCAACGCAGCGGCCCCGACCAGCTCCGTCTCGGCTTCGAAATCGACAGCGGGTTCACAGAGTTGGCGAACCTCGACGGGCGCTACCTAAGCACCGAAGTGGCCGACGGCTTCACTGGTCGGGTAATCGGCATTGAAGCTCTCAGCGCGGGCGCGCTAGTGCACGCCTTCCACTATCACAGCTAAACGGGGTGTTACATCGATGATTCGAATTCTTGGAGTACGGTGAAACCGATGCGTTGGTACATGCGGCGGGCGGCGTCGTTGTGGGCATACATGCCCAGGGTCACGTACCTGGCTTCGGCTAGCCCGGCGCGCACGACGGCGGCGGTTACGGCGGCGCCAAGCCCGCGGCCACGAAACTCCGGGGCGGTGCCGATGGAACCCAGCACCCAGGGGGCGCCGGGCACGCGTCGCGCCGCGCCCGCGATGGCCAGGATGCGGCCATCGTCACCCCGGTAGCCGAACCAGCGGGAGCGCGCCTCGCCCACCTTCAACTCACCGTAAGGGTGAGCGGTGGCAACCGCGCCTTCGGCCAGAGCTAAACCCTTTTTGCCGGTCAGTTCCTCGACCCGATCCTCACCCGGCTGCGCACTAGGTTCGCGGTCAATGCAAAGCCAGTCCCATTCCCCAGCCACAGAAGACTCGAACGGCGAGACCACATCGACTTCGTCTTCCGTCAAAAGGTCTCGTAGCACTCGTCTGGTGCCACGGGGCACAGTAGAGCGGCCGATGCCGTAGAAGGGGGCGGCCTTGTTGATGATGCGCGCGACAGCCTCGGGGGTGCCGATGCCGTACAAGCCCTCACGGGTTAAATCCGCGTACCGTCCAGCACGCCGTTGAATGCGCAGCAGCAACCCGGCGTCGGTCCACCAGGCGCGCGAAGTGGCCCAGTCGTTGTGCGCCGACTCGGTCAACACCAACGGATGGTTCGCCCAATGGTCGGGCAGTTCCACGCCTATCTCGTATGACGTCGGCTCGCTAACGGGGCGGCTTCGAGCTAGGGGAACGCCGACACCACGGGCGCGGGCGCTCCCGATTCGGTTACGCGGAACCATCTATCACCTCGACCGGGGCATCTACTCCGGCCTCCTTGCGCTGCTCGGCGGTGATGGGGGCGGGCGCATCTGTGAGGGGGTCAACGCCGCCACCGGATTTCGGGAAGGCGATCACATCGCGGATGGATGCCGATCTGGTCAACAGGGCGACAACGCGATCCCAGCCGAAGGCGATGCCGCCGTGCGGGGGGGCGCCGTAGGCGAAGGCGTCAAGCAGGAAGCCAAACTTCTCCTGCGCCTCTTTTGGCCCAATGCCCATCACATTGAACACGCGTTCTTGCACGTCACGACGGTGGATGCGGATGGAACCACCGCCGATCTCGTTGCCGTTGCAAACGATGTCGTAGGCATAGGCCAGGGCATGCTCGGGGTCTTCCTCGAAGCGGTCGAGCCAATCTGGAGTGGGCGAAGTGAAGGCGTGATGCACCGCAGTCCAGGCAGAGTTGCCGAGGTCAACCTCGCCCTCCTCCCCGGTGGGCTTGAACAGCGGGGCATCCACCACCCAGACGAACGACCAGGCGTCGTCATCGATGGTTCCGGAGCGCTTGGCGATCTCGACGCGGGCCGCGCCCAGTAGGGCACGACTCTCCGCCGCCTTACCAGCGGCGAAGAATACGGCGTCGCCGATGGTGGCGCCGGTGGCGGCCATCAGCCCGTCACGCTCGGCATCCGAGAGGTTCTTAGCGACCGGCCCGCCCAGGGTGCCATCTTCGAGGAAGGTGACGTAGGCCAGACCGCGGGCGCCGCGCTGCTTGGCCCACTCCTGCCAGGCGTCGAACTGACGGCGCGGCAGCGATGCGCCGCCAGCCATCAGCACGGCGCCGACGTAGGGGGCTTGGAATACCCGGAATGGCGTGGCCTGGAAGTAGTCGGTGAGTTCGACAAGCGGGTTGGCGAAGCGCAGGTCGGGCTTGTCGGTTCCGTATAGGCGCATGGCCTCGGTGTAGGTGATGCGCTCAAGTGGCGTGGTCAGCTCGACGCCGATCAGGCGCCAGATGGCGGCCAGCAGCCGTTCGGTCAGGGCGATCACGTCGTCCTGTTCTGCGAAGCTCATTTCGACGTCGAGCTGGGTGAACTCGGGCTGACGGTCGGCGCGGAAGTCCTCATCGCGGTAGCAGCGGGCGATTTGGTAGTACCGCTCCATGCCCGCGACCATCAGCAACTGTTTGAATAGTTGCGGGCTTTGCGGCAGGGCGTACCAAGAGCCGGGGGCCAGGCGGGCGGGAACCAGGAAGTCACGCGCGCCCTCGGGGGTAGAGCGGGTGAGTGTGGGCGTCTCGATCTCGACGAACCCCTCGGCATCGAGGACGGAGCGGGCCACCTGGTTCACCTTGGCGCGCAGGCGTAGCGCGGCGGCGGGAGTCGGGCGGCGTAGGTCGAGGTAGCGGTGCTTTAGGCGAGCCTCTTCACCTACCGTGTCGGCATCGGTGTCAGCCAGCGCGGTGGACACCTGGAAGGGCAGCGGCGCGCTTTCGTTGAGGGTGACGACGTTCGTGGCGATAACCTCGATCTCGCCGGTGGGCAGGTTCGGGTTAGCGTTTCCTTCGGGGCGCTGGGCAACCTCGCCGGTCACCTGAAGCACGAACTCGGAGCGCAGCGGATGGGCAACGGATTCATCACGAATCACCACTTGGGCGATGCCGGAGGCGTCCCGCAGATCGATGAAGGCCACGCCGCCGTGATCGCGACGCCGATCCACCCAGCCGGTGAGGGTGACTGTCTGGCCGATGTGGGCGGCGCGGAGCGATCCGGCCTCGTGAGAACGCAGCACGGCGATCCTTCCATAAGGTCATTCGACAAAGAGTCCAGTCTACAACTTCGGATCAGCCGTGACGCGCGCACAAATCAATCACAACTAAAAGCCCAGCAGGATTGCGATCAGGCTACTCGTAGTTCGTAGAGGGGTTCGCGGCGGGCGGCAGTTATGGCAGGGAGAACGGCTGCGAGCAACGCGGTGAGGACGGCTGCTACCGCAACGGCTCCAGTGAAGTCTAGGCCCGGAACCGGTTGTTCGGTGGTTTCAAGAAAAAGCAACGATCCAGCAACTCCCAGGGCAACGCCGAGAGTGGCAAGCATCATGGTTTGGACTAGTAGTAGGGCGACAATCAATGACTGGGAGGCGCCCAACGCCCGCCTACGGCCGAAATCTTTGCGACGCAACTGAACCAGCCCAAACAAATTCGCGGCCATTAGCGCGCCTGCCACTGCCAGGATCGCCAGCACCATCGCCCGGCCGTGCGCGCCTAACTCACCGGAAACAGCGGCGTGAACAGCGGCAAGAGCGGCAGAGGTTTCCAGCGTGACCGTCTGCGGATC
>WQZL01000192.1 GCA_009780755.1 Promicromonosporaceae bacterium
AGATGAGTCGGTGACGCCCGTGAGGTTGATGACTACCGGGGTGGCGCTGGCCGCAAGCGTGCCCAGGTTGCAGGTGACCAGGCCGGCGGCGATGGTGCAGGCGCCCGCCGTAGTTGGCGAGACGGAGGCCGTCACGTTGTTCCAACCCGCCGGAATCTGATCGGTCACCACCACACCGGCGGCGGGGTCCGGCCCGGCATTTGCCACGGTAAGGGTCGCGGTCACCGGAGCGCCAACGGGGGCTGGGTTGGGAGACATGAACTTGGTGATCGAGACATCGGCCGAGTCCGTGACCTTGGAAGACACCGGGCTGGTGGTGTAGATGGCGGCGGTGCCAGTGGTCTCGGTTTGATACGCAAGATTGGCCAGGTTGTTGATTGTGGTGCCGCTCGCCGCCTCATCTACCGTGACCTGGAAAACATAGGTCTGGGTGGAGGAGGGCGCCCCGGAGCAGCCGGTGCCCGTGCAATCCATGACGCCGCCGCTGGTGCCATTTGCCCCAGCCCCCAGGCGCACCTGAATCGTGCGGGTGGCCGCAATGTATTCTCCCTGGTCATCCCCGGCCGCATCGGTCAGCGGCGTCACGGTACCGGTGGCGAAATCCACCAGGGCCAGCGAGCCGGGTACATAGGTGACGCCGGGGGGCAGCACATCCGTGGAGACCACGTTCGTGGCTGGGTCCTGGCCGGTGTTGGCGTAGTTGAGCGTGTATTGCAGGATGTCGCCGGGGCGGGCCGGGCTGTTTCCATTGAGGTTGGTCACCGCTTTGGATGAGGCCGTGAAGTCGGGGGCGTATAGGTTGATTGCCAGGCCGAGTACGCCGGGGTAGTAGGTATCGCCCGAGCTAGAGAAGGTGAAGGTGGCACTGGTGGCGCTGTTGGGGATGGCCCCCGAGACGCTGAGGTTCTTGATGTCAAAACCCAGCATGTTCTGGTTGGCCGGGATGCGCGTGGTTACCGAGGAGCCGTAGTAGTCGTTGGTGGAGTTAAAGAAGTTGGAGCCGGGCGAGATGGCGGTGGCGAGCTGGGTTTTGTTGAGCAGTGTCATATCGCCGCTGATGCCCAGGTCGCCCTCGTAGGCCACCATCGTTAGCTGGGCGTCCACGGCCCCCGATTTCGGGCTGAGGAAGCCAGCAACCGTGACGGTCTGCGGGCTGCCCTGCTGCACCAACTGGAAACCATCGAACACGGTCAGGTTGCGCAACGGCAGGCCGGGGGCCGAGTAGGCCACGGTCAATGCCCAGCCAGCGTAACGGTCCTGCCCGGTACCGGCCGCGACGTTGCCCGTCCAGTAGTAGCCGTTCCCGGCCTGCTGCACGATGGTGGTCACATCGGCGAATCGCTGGTAGGCCATGTAGCTCGCCCCGTTGGGGCCGAACTGATCGTGGGCGGCGGTAGAGGCCGTGATCGACCGGTAGGCGGCATCGCCTGGAGCCTTGAAGCTGACGTTGTTCATGTTGCTCGGGCTGGCTGCCGTGCCGCTGGTGCCGGCGGTCAGGCGCGCTCCCCAGTACAGGCCGGCCCATAACACGGTGGCTCCGGGAGGCAGGTTCAGGGCCGAGGCCGAGGAGTTGAAGGTGCTGGGATCGTTGTCGGCGTCCAGGTTCACCATGTTCTCGCTGTTGTTGTCATAGCCGTTACCAGCCTGCGCGGTTGGGCATTCAGGGGCAGTGCCACAGGAGAGCAGATTGTTTCCGATGCTGATGATCGCCCCGTTGGCATTCGCCTGGAATTTGGCCGCGAACGGCATGGTGGCGTCGGCGTCGGCCGGACCTATCGGCACCTGTAGGGCGATGAAGGCCAGCGCGAAGGTGGCAAACACTGCCACGGTTGCCTGCCTGCGTGACGAACGGGTCGGGTTTCTCCGCGGAATCCTATGCATGACGCACCTCCTCAAGCGCACACTTGAAGCTACGCCCTGCCGTGCCATGCCGGAAAGCCTGGCGCTAGCTGAACGATTGTCCGCTACGCCGATTGTCCGCCAGTCGGCTAACCCCCTTATTGCGTGTCTGGTGGAGCGCCGATGGCCCGATGGCCTCAGTTGTCCACACTGACGACTGGGCCGGGTACGCCGTCCGCCTGAGGCATGTCCCCGTGTCGCCTCCCAGCCCAGAAGCACCCTCTACCAGCGCAGTTGTGACAAATACTGATAAGATCAAATTAACTTGTTAGTGTTTGCAGCAAAGGAGGAGGTGGGAAGCGTGTTGGATCATCCGCTGCTGCTCTCGGAGTTACCGTTTACGGCAAAGCAAGCAAGAACTCAGGGACTCGATCCCCGGAGGCTGGCAGCGCTGATTGCGCGGGGAGCCGTACAGCAAATTGGACGCGGGCTGTACATGCCAGCAGCGCTGGATATTGACCCGGACTTGGCAGAGGTTGCGTTCCGAGCGCCGTTGGCCACAATGTGCCTGACCAGCGCGTTGGTTCACTATGGACTCATTGATGACATCCCTACTGCTTTGGAACTGGCGTTGCCTTCAGGGGCGCCGCACCGCCCTCCCGTCACTACGCCGGTCACTTGGCGGGTGTTTGACGCAGGCACTTTCAGCGTTGGCCGCGGGGAGGAAAACATCCGCGGCGTGACCTTCCCTGTATACAGTCCCGAACGTTGCGTTGTTGACGCCTTCCGCCTGAGAGGATATACCGGCTACGAAACGGCGACTAAGGCACTGAAGGCCTGGCTCAGCCATCGAGGCAACGCCCCCGCTACGCTGCTGGATATCGCGCGTCAATTGCCCCGCGCAATCGGCCCGCTGCAACAAGCGTTGGAGATACTCCTGTGAATAACGTCATGGTCAAAACCCGTGCCCGCTCATCCCAACTAGCCAAGTCCCGCTATGACTTGTTGCGAAAACGAGCTCGCGCCGCCGAGACAGATTTTGCTGCTGTGCTCATGCGTTACAAACTTGAGCGCACTCTGGCCCGGCTGGCCACCAGCCCGTACGCAACTAAGTTTGTCCTCAAAGGAGGACTACTCCTCGCCGCATACGCTACAGAGCGACCCACACGCGACATCGATGGGCTTCTCCGCGACCTAGATGTCAACGAGGACACCATACGCGCGGTGTGTCAATCCCTTGCCACCCAAGCAGCGGTCGACGGGCTGATCTACGACATCGCCACTTTGAAAGTCACCGAAATCCGAGAAGACTCCACCTATACAGGTCTCCGGGCGACGATGGTGTGCTACCTCTACCGTGATGAGCAGCTAGTGGCCTTCGACTTTTCCGCCGGAGACCATGTCGCCCCACCCCCTGAGACCATCACGATCCCTGGACTCCTCGATGACGACGTTCAACTGCTGGGCTACCCCTTAACCATGTCCATCGCCGAGAAGTACGTCACGGCACTCCAACGAGGCGAGGCCAACACTCGATGGCGCGACTTCACAGACATCTCCCTGATCTCATCCCTGCTATCAATCAACGCGCTCGACTTGCACACGTCCCTGCTCACCGTTGCAGAAAATCGCAGCGCAACGCTGGAACCTCTGACCAGCCGCATCAACATTCCCCGATACGCCGCCGCAGCCCAACCGAAGTACGCGGCCTGGCGCCGCAAACACAAACTCACACATCTCGCCGCCGAATCCTTTCTTGACGTACTCACCGCCATAACCCGCCACGTTGACCCTATAGCCGCCACCCAACCACCACCCAGGATCACCTGGAACCCCAACAACGCCACCTGGGAACCTCACTAACCTCAACCCGAGCCAAGCGGACACGCGCTAACCCCGTTTGCTAGGGCGGCGCGGGCGGCCTGACGAGCCTGAGCCGGGGTGGTGGCCGCGAGGGCGGCCATCGCGGCGGCGCGGGCCTGCGGCAGCGTGTAGCCCAATAGCTCGGCGTGAACATCCGCGAGCGCCGGGGGGGCCATCGACAGCGAGGTGACCCCCAGTCCTACCAGCACGACGGCCAGCAGCGGGTCGGCGGCGGCCTCGCCACAGACACCCACCGGCTTGCCGGTCTGTGCCCCGGCGGCGCCCACCTCGCCGATCAGCCGCAGCACGGCCGGGTGCCAGTGATCTTGGAACTCGGCCACCGCGCCTAGCAAACGGTCGGCGGCGAGCGTGTATTGCGTCAGATCGTTGGTGCCGATGGAGGCGAAGTCGCATTCGGCTAGCACCCGGTCGGCCAGCAGCGCGGCCGACGGCACCTCGATCATCACTCCGGACATACGCAGCCCGTACTCGCGGCACAACCCGGCGAAGTAGGCCGCCTCCTCCGCGGTGGCCACCATCGGCGCCATCACCCACAACTCAGCCCCTTCGGTGGTGGTTTCGTCAGGCTCAACCACCGAGGGGAGCGATTGGGCTTCGGATAGGGCTTGTAATTGTCCGCGCAGCACCT
>WQZL01000193.1 GCA_009780755.1 Promicromonosporaceae bacterium
GAGGTTTTAACAACTTTCAGGCCAGAGCGGACAACCAGCAGCTCCCATTCGTCCTCTGCCGAAGATGTAGTGCTGGTCTGCGCTCCCTCCCCGGTCACGGTAAGCACATTGCGGTGTTCAAGGGCGTTTCCCATCACCAGCGTGCCTTGACACGTCACCGCCGCGCCCGGAGCCAGCGTTAGGCTCGAAATTACCGCATCAACGCTGCCGACGTGGCCATCACAGGAAACCCAGTCAACCGCTGGACCCTCAACTGTGACGTCATTCCACGTCAAGCTCGATTTAGCCTCTAGGCCGATGTTCGTAATCGTGAACGTCACTTCAACCGGATCAACCGCCTGACCCGGAGCCACCACCACTCTGGCCGGGTCGCCAATCGGCGAGGTCTTCGTTACCTGTAGCCCGGAACTAACCACGGTTAGCTGCCAATCATCGGTAGCAGAAACCGACCCGCCCGTCTCCACCCCAACCCCGGTTACCGTCAGCACGTTCTCATGCTCGATAGCGGCACCCATCGTTAATGTTCCACGGCAGACAACGGATTCACCCGGCAATAAGATCAGCCCGTTGAACACCTGATTCACCGAACCTGTGTGCTCATCGCAGCCAGTCCAATTCACCGAGGGACCCTCAACCGTGACATCGTTCCATGTCAGATCCGCCTTAGGCTCCGTGCCCGCGTTTGTAACCGTGAACGTCACCTCGAAGGGATTGGGCGTCCCGCCAGGGGCGACCGCCACTACGGCCGGATCGCCCGCTAGTGAGGTCTTCACCACCTGAATGCCCGAGCGAACAACTGAAAGTTCCCAGTCGTCCGTGGCACTCACAGTGGTGCCGGAACTCTGCCCGGTGCCCGTGACCGTCAACGCATTCTCATGCGCATCCGCAGTACCCATCGTGAGCGTTCCGGTACACGTAATCGAGCCATCCACCGGTATAGAGACACCCGTGAGCGTCCCGCTCATGCCCGACAAGGTGACCCCTCCGGTGCACGACTGCCAGGTCACATCCGGGCCGACAACGGTGTTGTCGGACCAGGTAATGCTCCCCAGCACCTCCTCGCCCGTGTTCGTGATCGTGAACGACACCTCGGCCTGAACCGGCGCGCCCGGCGCAGCCACGATCTCAGCCGGATCCCCGGCCGGACTGGTCTTCACCACCGAGATACCTGGCTGCGGATAGCCGCCAGTAAACGAGGTCGTAGCCTGCGCGATGTTAGAAAGCACCATCCACTCATCGATCACGCGGGCATCGCCCCAGGTGCCGACGCCCACCCCGGGCGCAGTATCCCAGCCCCAGCGATGTACGCCACCATAGGAGTTAATGCCGCCGGGAGGGGTGTACATCGGGGAGTGGGGCAGCGTTGGCACCACCATGCCGGCGTCACAGGGCCGACGGTCGGGGTAGTTAGTCGAACACAGATGCGGATCATCCGGAATGCCCCAGTGCATCGTGTGTCGGAGAACAGGATCGGCAGCTAGTGGCCCATTTAGGGCTGTCATGCGCACGCCGCCCTCCCGATATTCGACGTCGAGAGAGATGACGTGGAAGTGTCCCACGTCCAGTTGCGACCGCAGATTGATGGTCTGCGTAAACGGCACCGGCTGACCCAGGCCGTTCTGGCCGTCCCAGGGGAAGCGGTTTACCCCCGGGGCAACCTGAAAGGAAAACGCCAAGTCTGTGGCGTCGGTGAACACACCATTGCCGTTCGTATCTATCTGAACATGCGCCTCGCCGGCGTGGTTGGTCTCAATCACAATATCGCCACCATGCGGGCGGCCGGGCGTGATCGGACCGGTCATCTCGAACCGGATGCTTAACGTTGGTTCTGCAAACGTGGGGTTTACCCACCGAGTCGAGCCATCGTAGAACAACGCCTCCTCCGGCATGGTCAGGTCGGTATTCTCGAAGAAGATTCGATACTGCGAGCCAGCTGGACAGTGCCCGGCCAATATGTGATACCCCCAGTGGTCCACAACGCTGGAACTACGAGCCCACACGGTACGACGTTGGGGCACACAATCGCGATTCACGCCAAGATTGCTCGCAACGGTCATGGAGTTAATGCCATTAAAGCTCCACACCTCCTGTTGGTACCGGAAGCCTTGCTCAGACAAGAAGAACAAGCTCTGGTTCCATCGGTGAGCCCCGGCTGAAGTGGTGCCCGGCGCAGCGTGGGGATTCAAAAACCTCATATCCGAAGGGATGAGACCGTGGTCCTGTAGAAATACTTCGACCCATACCCGACCGGCGTGCGGCGTTCCATTGGAGCTGCGGGGCACGATGTCGAACCTGTCCACGCCTCCAACGCTGGCAGAGCCACCGGAAGCATTTTCTCCTCTCAGGGAGATTCGCCAAACTCCGGCCGTCTCACTCCGCAGTCCCGTAGATTCAAGGAAGTCCCCGACAACTAAGTCCTCTAGGTACGCCCTCTCCTCGTGAACTGTCCCGTCGGGGGCGACCGCCACCACTATCGCGGCATACACGGGCAACGTTCTGACCGCGAAGCGAATGTCGAGCCAGCCACACGCCTCAACAAATACGTAATAGACATTGCCGGGCCGCAGCGCTCCTGCTCCCAGTTCGTTGAATCCGGCTCGGGGTCGGTTGGTCGAACCACTATCCCAAGCCGGGGCCGGGGGTGTGATCACAGTACAGGCCACAGCAGCAGGAGCAATGTCCACGCCACCGGCAATGTCGGCGCCTGGCTCCTCTTCCTCCTCAACTAACGGCACGTCTGACGAAATCGCCCCACCGGCATCACCGATATAAGGCACCCCTGATCTTGGAGCGAAGGAGTAGGCGACCATACCTCCCTCGGGTTCAAAGACTCTCAAACTAGCGCGGTCGAACTCTAGCTCCGAAGAGTCTCCGCCCACGGTTGCATGAGCGACTCCACCCAGCAGCGAGGCGATTAACGCGGTGGCCACTAGCCCGGCAAGTATGCCACGGCGACGACCTCGCCTATCGGTTGTTAGAACGATCTTCTCGTTCACCATGTTTTCTCCCCTTGTGACCCGCAGCGGTGACGGGCCGATTGAAATCCACCACCAATTTGGCCGCAGATAGATGTTCCCGCGCCAGGGAACCCCAGCTCGCGGTCCAAAATGACCGAAACCAGGGAAAGCACATACAAATATGCGAGTTTTCCGCAGTGTGCTTGACGCTTCCGGCCAAAATGGCACACACAGTGCGACATTCCGCTTCCACCTCGTCACCCACCTCCGCACATCACATATCTGCAATCAAAATTCGTCTCTCCTCACGCAGAGCGAGGTGTTGTCTATCACCGCAGGTGGGTTCGGCGGATTCAACCGCGCCGAGTCACCAAACGCGAACTCGGGCGGAGGCCAGGGTGGCGAGAGGGCCAGCGGGGTAGTTGGCGCCGGGTGGATTGGAGTTGCCGAGCAGGTCGGTGTCTAGCCGGATCGGGGTGCCGTCGGGAGTCTCAAAGGGGGCGCCCACCAGCAGGGTCGCGGGCAGGTTGGCGCCGGTCACCACGTCGATTCGGGCCGCGAGCGCCGCCGGGGGCAGGCCTATTTCCAAGTGGACGACGTTTCCCGCCTCGATCACCCGCACCGTTCCCACCTCCGGAATCACCATCGCGTCAGTCTCGGCGTAGAACGGCTGGGCACCACCCACGTAAACGTTTCCGCTCGCGTATACCGGTTGCTTTAGGCCGAAGAATGCTTCGTTGTCGCCCTTGGCTGGGTCTTTGCGGGCCTGGAACTCTGCGAAGGAGGCCGGATATTCGGCGTAACCGCTCAGGCCATAGTGGGCCTGGCGATGGGGATTGGTGCCCGCCAGGTATGCCTCGTCGGGGTTTCCGCCGATGAATAGGTTGCCGAGCCAGCGGTCGTCACCCCCGGAGGTGATGTCGAATCCGGCCACCTGTGTGCTGTGTGGAACGTGGTACGGGGTGGTGCGGTCCAGCACCGGCAGCAGTCGCACCGTTCCGGCGATCAGGTTATTCACGTAGGCGCCGCCCTGGCTCATGTTCTCCAGGGCCGCGGCTGAGGCCAACACGTTGTGATCCACCACGTACGGGCCGTGGCTGACCTCGATGAACAGGTCGCGGTTGTTGGCGTAGAGCAGATTGCGGGTCACCTGCGTGCCCTGGGTCTGCCAGTCGAGCCACACGCCAAGCGTGCATTCGTGAATGCGGTTGCGGCGCAATACGACGTCGATGGGGGCGTGCAGTTTGATGCCCGCGATCTCGTGGCCGTAGAACTCGCGCCGGATGCCAATTCGGTAGATGTGGTTGTCCTCAATGGTGGAGAATGCGCAGCCCAGATGACCGACAATGCCGGTCTGCCCGCAATCGGTGATGGTGTTGCCGC
>WQZL01000194.1 GCA_009780755.1 Promicromonosporaceae bacterium
CCAACGCCATACCCGACAGATGGTCCAACAGGTGGTGGTACCCCGGCTCCGACCGATACCCCAACAGATGGCCCGACAGACGGTCCGACTGCTGGTGGCACACCGACCTCAACGCCCACAAGCGGCACCGGCGGCGGCGGTAGCGGTGGTGGCACCGGCGGTGGTGGTACCGGCGGTTCTGGTGGTGGCGGAGGTACGCGCCTACCCGTCACAGGTGCTGCAATCGGTGGCCTCATCGCTGCCGCCGCGGCCCTGGTTACTGCTGGTCTGCTTCTCGTCAAGCGAAAGGGTCGCGGAGACGAGTAACAGACGCAGCCAGTAGCTACTCACAAGCTGCTGCTAGCGCCAATCACACACGTGGTTGGTGGGTCGACTAGCAGCAAGTGATAGGTGTTGCCCGACCCCACTCTTCTCCCCGGGGAACGGCAACGCCTGTCACACCCTATACCCGCTCAAACATTGAGCAGGTATAACGATGGCCCCCACCCACACGGGTGGGGGCCATCAAAATGTGTTGAGGCGTGGCCGGAATCAGTAGGGCTTATGGAGGCTAGGGGAGGGAGGCCAGCCAGTTAAGAAGCAGGTCAGTCACCTGGTTAGGGGTTTCTTCGGGGAGGAAGTGCCCGGCGCGGTCGATCACCTCGAAGCGGAAGTCGCGGGCGAGAGCGGCGCCGTCGGCCTCGGCTCCCGCCAATCGCATGATGCCGTCCTTCGCACCGTGAACCTGTAGTGCGGGCACCGCGAGTACCCGGCGCACGGCTGCGGCATACCGACGCCCGTCGCCCCGCGCCAGCGAACGCACGCTCCACCGCAGCGCCTCCACGGAGGTGTGCGCGGCGAACGGAATCCGCATGACGGTGCGGTACAGGTCTATGGCCTCGTCGGCCAGCGGCGAGGCAGCTCCAAGTGCGAAGTAGCGATCAAGAATGTCACCATCCACTAGACGGCGCTCCGGGGCGAACGGCACCTGGGCGAAGGCCACCAGATGCGAGGCGGCTGGGGTTAGCCGCTTGCTTAAGCCCGAATGCACGCGCGAGGGATGCGGGCTGCTCAAGGCTGCCACCGCCCGTGTTACCGCCGGTTGCAGCGCGGCCATCGACCAGGCCACCTCACCGCCGGTGCCGTGCCCGACGATCACCGCCCGATCATGCCCTAGCGAACGGATGAGGGCGGCCACATCACGAGTGCGCGTCGGCACGTCATACCCGCGAGGTGGCTTATCCGAGGCGCCCACCCCGCGCAGATCTATGGCCGCCACCCGAAATCCTGCCGCCATCAGCGCGGGAATTTGATTCCGCCAGGCCCACCAGAACTGGCCGAAGGTATGTATCAGCACCACCAGCGGCGCACTGCTGCGCTCCGGCCCGGCGATGGCCGCATGAAAGCGCATCCCGTGGGCGGGCACGAACTCGTGTCGCCACGGCCCAGCCACCAGGGCGGAGGAGTAGTCGGCGACGGGCGCTCTTGTGGACATTTGTGGACTCCCTAGGACAATTTAGCGCCGAAGTTCTGCGCTGATAGGTGTCAAGGTACCGTCTTTTTCCGTTCTGTGACGGATACTCCTCTAGTGAGCCTCTTCGTCCGATCTGGGATAACCCTTGCCCTTACCGCCCTCATCGTTGGTGCGGCATATCTGGGGCTTGGGTTCATGACGGGCACGGCCCTCGTGCTGGTGGCGACACTGGCGATAGGCTGGCCGTCTTTGGTGCGGTCGCCTGCGCCGCGCGGGGCCGGGATGGTGATCGCCCTGGCGGGCCTGGCAGCCATCCTCGTCGCCTGGCTGGCCGATAGCCGTGAGTTTGGCGAAACCATGCTCTCGCACCTGCCGCTGGTGGCGGCATTTGCACTGGTGGCGGCGGTGCTGGTGGAGATGGCTCGCCCTGATGGGCGCGCGGGTCTGGTCGAGTCCATGACGGGCACCGTAACCGGTGCGGTAGTGGCCATCGCCGCAACGGGCTGGCTGGCCGTTCTCGACCTTCCTCACGGAGATAGCCCCACCTTCGTGTTGGTGGCGGCGTTTGCGCTGGCGGCGGCTAGCGGATGCTGCACCCTGTTAGGCCGAAGCCCGTGGCTCGCCGCTGGGATCGCGCTGGTCTTGGGTGCCGCGGTCGGTGGCGTGGCCGGATGGCTCATTCAGGCGCTGACCGTCTGGGCCGGGATCGCGCTTGGCCTGGCCGCCGCTCTGAGCGTCGCAGTCACCTCTTTGCTGTTGCGACCCAAGGCCGAGGACCGTCGCGCCAGCCTGGCCGCCGCCGCCACCCCCGTGGCGATAGGTGGCCTGCTCGCCTACCTGGCCCACGCCCTGCTCGGCTAAATTCACCACCCCTGTTTCCTCCTCTCTTTTTTCCTGCGCTCCGACGCCGAACCGGCCAATCTGGTCACGAACTCCTGCCGAACCGGCTGATCTGGTTGCCAGGAGAGCTACTCGTAGCCAAATCAGCCGGTTCGGCGCAGGTGACGTGGCGTCGAGGGGAAGGGCAAGCTGTTGAAGGTGAGAGATGGTCTAAGTCGCAGGATCTATGATCTAGGCATGTTTGAGTTTCCTGATGGGTTAGCGCCCGAGGTGTATCCGCTAGCGTGGCTGGTGGGCAGGTGGCGGGGTACCGGCGAGATCAACCATCCGGAGGTAGGGCAGCGGGCCTTCACCAATGAGATCGTCTTCGATCACGACGGCGGTCCGTACCTGCGGTTCGAGTCGAGCATCCGGGTGAACGAATCCGCTGGGCCAGAGGGGCCGGTGCTAGAGGAGGTCTGGTCCGCCGAGACC
The DNA here is from genome assembly GCA_009780755.1 of Promicromonosporaceae bacterium. GTDB lineage: Bacteria > Actinomycetota > Actinomycetes > Actinomycetales > Cellulomonadaceae > Xylanimonas. The sequence continues at coordinate 2,768 of WQZL01000194.1, forward strand.
GGCTACTGGCGCATCCCTCCGGAACGGCCCGATGAATTGCCCGCAGAACAGCATCCGCTCGAGGTGCTGCTGGCCGATGCCTCCGGGCGCTTATCGCTGTTCCTCGGCACCATCGGTAATGGGCAGGTACACCTGGCTACCGACTTCGTGGCCCGCACCGCCACCGCCACCTCGGTGACGGCCGCCAAGCGCCTGTACGGAAACGTGGAGGGCCGCCTGCTGTGGGCTGAGGAGCTGGCCGCCTTCGGCCATCCGCTGCGCAACTACGCGTCGGCGGAACTGGACCGCGTAACCGATTGACATGACCGCGCACTTTGGCGACCCGTTGGGGGAACAGCGCGCGTTGACTAGCGGCGAGGCCGTGGTGGACTGCTCCGACCTCTCCATCCTTCATATCACCGGCGTTGATCGGCTGCGCTGGTTGCACGATCTAACGACACAGCAGTTGATCGATCTGGAGCCGGGCAGGTCCGTTGAGGCGCTGATCCTAAGCCCCACCGGCCGCATCGAGCATGCCTTTGGGGCGGTAGATGACGGCGAGACGACTTGGCTGCTTACCGAGGGTTCGGCTGGGGCGCAGCTGGTCACTTGGCTGGATTCGATGCGCTTCACCCGCCGCGTCGAGGTTACAGACGTCTCAGCCGACTGGGCCGCGATTGGTGACTTCGATCAGGCTCAACCCAAGGACTCGACGTCCATCATCTGGCTCGATCCGTGGCCCGGCATCACTCCTGGCGGCACGCGTTACGGCCCGCCAACGGTTGAACATCCGGGTGCGGACTGGCGTTGGTGCCTGACCCTTGTGCCGCGAGCGAACCTGACCGCCGAGATCGCTACCCGTCAGGAGGCGGGGCTTCGCCTGGCCGGCTCCTGGGCGCAGGAGGCGCTACGGATTGCCGCTTGGCGTCCCCGCCTGGGCAGCGAGGTGGACAACCGCTCCCTGCCTCACGAGCTGGACTGGCTGCGCACCGCAGTCCATTTACGCAAGGGCTGCTATCGCGGCCAGGAAACAGTGGCGCATGTACACAACCTTGGCCATCCGCCGCGCCGCCTGGTATTCCTGCACCTGGACGGCTCCGACCACCTGCTCCCCGAAGCGGGGGCCTCGGTGACGCTCGCCGACGGCTCACCCGTCGGCACGTTAACCTCTGTTGCCCGGCACTACGAGCTAGGCCCCATTGGCCTGGCCGTCATCAAGCGCACCGCCTCCGCTGCTGCCCCGCTGCTGGCCGATGGTATCGCCGCTGCTCAGGAGGAAATCGTGCCGGTAGCGGGCGTCTCCATCGACCGTCCACCCCCACGCGGTCCCCTCACCCGTGGTCTGCTGGCCCCTTCCCGTGCCATCCCCGGCGCCGCCCCTGGCCTCCGCACAGCTCCGAGTACCCGGCATCCCTAACCGCGATCTCTGGGGGCGACGGATGTCCGGGTCGGAGGGATGAAGGGACGGTAGGGTGGGTGGGGTGAGTGAGGTGCTGGATACGATTCGGCTGGTAGTGACCATCGCTATCGGGGTGACGGTGTTGGTGGCGGCGGTGGTCGCACTCATTGACGCC
>WQZL01000195.1 GCA_009780755.1 Promicromonosporaceae bacterium
CCCCAGGGACCACCGGTGGTGTTCAAGGCCGAGCTGGGTGCCGTCATGTGCGGCCCTTCGCCGGAGCAGAGTGTGGCACAGGTGCAGGGGGTGTGGATCGAGCCGACCTTGCGCGGACGGGGGCTAGCGGTACCGGGCATGGCCGCCGTGGTGCGGCATGCCCGTCGCCAGGGCTTTGGCACGGTGTCGCTATACGTAAACGGATATAACCAGCGTGCCATAGACACCTACCGAAAGGTCGGCTTCACCCAGCGAGGCACCTTCGCCACCATCCACTTCTAACCCACCCCTCAACCCAAGCCCTACCTTCATCACGAACCAGAGGTGGCGGGGGACACTCGGTCCCGGCACCAGGCTGCCTCTGGATGTCGAGCGTCAAGCAGGTCGTTGCCATCCTCGTCATAGTAATCCCAGACATAGTGACTGAGTTGCGCATTGGAAAGGTTTGCCCCAAAGTCGATGTTGTGTTCTTCGAGGCAGTTCCGGAATGCTTCTATCGGAGTCGGATCATCTAAATCACGCGATTGCTGCCACTGATGAATTGCCTCAATTGCTGTGAAATCGTTGCGGCATTTGTTTGCCTCATGAGTTATAGCCTGGATGCGCGCAAACGCGGCGACACCTTCAAGACCCTCAACGACCCATTCCTCAATGTAGATTGATCCGCTCTCCAGTATTTCGACTCCTGGGGTTACTGCTGCCCAGGCCAAGACGCATTCACGTTCGAGGTGGCGCGCCTCTTGTAGCTCGGCCTCCGAGACCCAATAGTCGGCAAGCACTCGCTCGTGGAAATCGCTCCACAGCCCCCACTCCTTCAGGTCAAGGCGGAGCATCTGAATCATTTCCCGATGATGGTCAGACACGGCAGGATGCACGGCAACGCCAGAACCCGCAGAGCAACCAGTGGCAAATAACGAGACACCGACAACCACAGCTAATGCCACGCTGAGCCGTCGTGGTTGATGGCACTTCAAACGCAAGGTGAGGGGCGCCATGTTTCAAGCTAGCTGAATGAGAGTTGACTGCATGTGTTTCCTAGTCTTCCTCGAATATGAAACGATTTCCGCTAATGCGGTTCCGCGAAAATACCATGTGACCTGCGTTTGGTCAACGCGGCGTGCATGCCGATCAGGTAGCGACGGGGGGTTGCTGTGGGAGGTGGGGGCTGGTGCGATGAGGTATGGATGTCCGACTTAGCATGTTGACGCTTCCTGCGGAGCTGGTCGATTGCTTGCAGCAAGCTCCCAGTGTCTTCATTGCGGAATCCCGCGCCGAGTTGTGGGAACTGGCCCTTGGCTCACCGGGCGCAGATGCCTTCGACATTGGGTACGACGTGCCTGGCCGGGGCTGGGTCAAGGAGGCCGACGTGGTGCGCTGCCGCAACGGCATCTCCGTGAACTATGTTGAGGATTACATTCGCCGCCGCGACCCGGACTGTATGCGCATCGGTGACGATTTGCCCTCGGACAAGCCTCGTTTTAGGGATGAATACGGGCCGTTCGCGCCGGTCAAACGGCAGACGTTTGACTGGCTCGCCACCCAAGACCTCATCGTCGTGCCGTTTAAGGCCGGTGCCTTACGCTACGGCAGCCCCTCGCTGGCTGTGGTGCCGAAGAACACCGGCTTCTTCGCTTGCGCCCTCGTTGACCTGCAAGGATTCGTCACCTTCGATGAACTCGGCCCCTTCGCGCCGCGCTCCCTGCTCTACCTGGCCCCGCCATTTCGCCACACGCTCTTTGGCGGCAAGCAGGTAGTGGTACACGACCGCACTGACGCCCGGCACGAAATCTACGCCTACAACCTCTACCCTGGCCCATCGGCCAAAAAGGGCGTGTTCTCCGCGCTGCTCGACATCGGCACCCACGAGGGTTGGCTCACCACCCATGCCTCGTCTGTGCGCGTGACTACCCCATACGAGAACTCGACGATCTTCATGCACGAGGGAGCCTCGGGTGGTGGTAAATCTGAGATGTGCCAAGATCTGCGCCGCGAGGCGGATGGCCGCGTACTCATCGGCACCAACCTCGTCACCGGCGAACCGTACGCGATCACCCTCTCCGAATCCTCCAAGCTAGAGCCGATCACCGACGACATGACACTCGTTCACCCCGCCATTCAACGCAAGGGCAGCGGTAAAATTGCCATCGCCGATGCCGAGGATGGCTGGTTTGTGCGGGTAGATAACCTCACCCACTACGGGGAGGATCCGCACCTAGAGGCCGCGATCATCCACCCGAGCCAACCACTGATCTTCTTGAACATGGACGGGCACGTCGGCGCCACGGCCCTGCCGTGGGAACACATTTCCGAGGCCGATGGCACACCCTGTACCAACCCCCGCGTCATCATCCCGCGAAACCAGATCAGGGGCATCGTCAACGAACCACAGGAGGTAGACGTGCGCACGTTCGGCGTGCGAATGCCGCCCTGCACCGCCGACATGCCTACCTACGGGGTGATGGGCCTGCTGCATGTGATCCCGCCCGCGCTGGCGTGGCTGTGGCGACTGATTACCCCGCGCGGTGACAAGAACCCATCCATCGCGGCGGCCAAAATTGCAGATGGCGCGGTGTTGCCGCACGGCGGCATGGTGGCCGAAGGGGTCGGCTCGTTCTGGCCATTCTCCACCAACACCAAGGTGGGCGGCGCGAACCTGCTGCTCGACCAGATTCTCGACGCACCCAAGACCCGATTTGTACTCACGCCAAACCAACACATCGGTGCCTATCGGGTGGGCTTTGCCGCCGAATGGCTCACCCGCGAATATCTGGCCCGACGGGGCCAAGGCAGCCTGCGGCTAGGCGACCTGGAACCGGCGCGTTGCCCGCTGTTCGGGTACACGCCACGGGAGATGAAAATCGACGGCCAACAGATTCGCGGCACCCTGCTACGACCCGAGAAACAAACCGAGGTGGGCTTGACGGCATACGATGCCGGGGCCAAGATCATCACCGACTTCTTCAAGGCCGAGCTGGCAGAGTTCCTAACCTACGACCTCGACCCCTTCGGTCGGGCCATCATCGAGGTGTTGATGAACGATGGCACCCTGGCCGACTACGAGACACTAACCCCCCTCGGCCTTAGCTGAGCGGCCTTGTTCACTCAGCGACACGGGCGATCAAGTTGCGCCCCCGGCTAACTGAAATCGGTGGTTGGCGGCAGAATCTTTAACCATGCGACTGTATGTGCCCGCGACGCTTGCGGACCTTGCCTCCGTCACCAACAACCTCACCGAGATCATCTGGACGGTGCCGGGTCGCCCGGCTCACGCGGTGACCGAGGCTCTGATCGCCGCGTTGCCAGAAGAAGACGCAGAGGGGCTGGAATACGCGGCCTTCCTCGCCGCCGCGCACGATTCGCTGCTTCTGGTCGCCGACGCTGCAACTTCGGGCGACACCGACGTCGGCGGTGAGCTGCTGCGGGTGGTGGTGGCCGTGGACGTGCCCGATGGGGCGGTGCACGGCGTTCACGAAGCCAGGGATGCCGACGCCGACCCGTCGCGGGTATGCGTACACGAGGCGATTCCGGGAGTGGAGATCGTTGCGGTGCATGTCGATGAACCGGTGGCCGCCCCCGACATCCAGGCCATGTTGAACGCCGCCGCGATCCACACCGTCGCCGGAGACGCGCTGCTAGCGGAAGCCACCGCCCGGGTCGAGGATCGCGCCCTCCTCTGGTACGCCCCCGCAGAACTCGCCCAAATCCCGCGGGGATGATGCCCTCCATCGCTCTGTGGAAGGAGCGCAGCGAGTGGAGTCGGCAATCTAGGCCAGATACTTTAAGGCTTCTGCGTGGAGGTGGGTGTTGGTGGCGATGGCGTTGCCGCCCCAGGGGCCGTCTTCTCCGGCCAGAGAGGTGAAGCGGCCACCGGCCTCGGTGACGATGGGCACCAGCGCGGCCATGTCGTACAGCTCCAGCTCGGGTTCGGCGGCTAGATCAACCGCGCCCTCGGCGACAAGCATGTAACTCCAGAAATCTCCGAAGCCGCGCGTGCGAGTGCAACGGCGAGTCAAATCCAGGAAGCCATCTAGCTTGCCTGCCTCCTGCCAACCATCGAGCGACGAATAGCTAAAAGTGGCATTATCTAGCGACCTGATGCCCGAAACCTGAATCCGGCTCGCCTGCGAAAGCGACCGTCCGCTCCACGCCCCCGAACCCTTCGCGGCCCACCAGCGGCGCCCGAGCGCGGGGGCCGAGACAAGGCCGACTACTACCTCTTCATCCTCTGCCAGCGCGATCAGCGTCGCCCACACCGGCACGCCGCGCACGAAGTTCTTGGTGCCGTC
>WQZL01000196.1 GCA_009780755.1 Promicromonosporaceae bacterium
ACCGGTCTGCGCCTGCGTGACTAGTCTCCCAATCCGGGCCAACGTGGTCTCGGCGCCGACGCGGGTGGCGCGCACCAGCAGGTGTCCCGAGGTGTTGATGGTGCCACCAACCACCGCATCGCCAGGCATCACATCAACCGGCACCGGCTCGCCCGTCACCAGCGAGGCATCAATGGCCGAGGTGCCGTGTAAAACCAGCCCGTCGGTGGCGACGGTGGCGCCGGGACGAACCGCAAACACCTCACCCATCTCCAACTCCTCAATGGGCACGCTCGCGGTAGTCCAGGCGCCGTCGGGGCCGCGCAGCGGCTCCCCATCGGCGCCAAGCGCGACCCGCTCGGCAGCTTTAGCGCCCAGTTCCAGCAGTGACCGCAACGCATCCCCGGCCCGTCGGCGGGAACGATGCTCGGCGAAGCGCCCTGCCAGCAGGAAGGTGATTACCACGGCCGCGACCTCGAAATAGATGCCGTGCGGGTTGCCGCGGATAGCCTCAACCAGCGACCAGATCATGGCCGCGATCACGCCGATGGAGACGAGGGTGTCCATCGTGGATGTGCCGTGGCGGGCGGCCCGGAAGGCGGCGCGATGGAACGGCCAGCCCGCCCAGGCGGCGACCGGCAGCGTGAGCGCGCCCACCCACCAGTACCAGCCAGGGAAGTGTCGATGCAGCGGCATCGCCATCGAGGTAACGGTGATGGGCACCGTGAGAGTCGCGGCAACAAGCAGGCGTCGCAGCAGGTCACGCCCATGCAGGTCGATGTCTCCCGCATACCCCCGATGCCCGGTTGGCCTCACCGCCTCGGGTAGCGGGCCTGTCTCTGCGTCATCCGGCGCGAGCGACAGCGAGTCGCCGAGTCCAGAGTTAACGCTTACCGCCGGGTCTAGGTTCTGCGACTCCCTGCGTTCGCGCAAAATGACGGCTTGGTTGAGCCGGGATGTCACCTGCACGGAGGCTCCGTAACCGGCGCCTTCGACGGCGGCGATCAACTCGGCGTCGTCATGTGGTTCGGTGAGTACGACATGAGCGCTCTCCAGCGGCAGGTTCACCGTGGCGGTAACGCCGGACAGCTTGCCGAGCTTGCGCTCCACCCGGCCCACACAAGAGGCGCAGGTCATTCCGGTCACATCAAGGGTGACCTCGCGAAGCGGAGAAAACCCAACCATCGGAATATCAATTCTTGGGGACGATGGGCAGGCCAATGCCCTGCCCTTGGCGCCCTTTGCCGCCGCAACCGCAGCCGCCGCAACACCCGCCGCCGCCTGCTGGGTGTGCGCTGCGACTTTCGGCGTTACGAGAGTCCACCGCGCCACGCTCGGCCTGGGAGGCGGCGGCGAGCGCGTCCTGCTGCACGCTCAGTTCGATGATGTTGTATCCAGCCTCGTCAATGGCCTCCCGCAGCGCCGCCTCATCGAGCGGCTCGGTGGAGTGGACGGTCACGATGGAGGTCTCACCCTTGCGTAAGGTCACCCCCACGCGATCGACGCCAGAGACCAGGTCAAGCTCGGCCGTCACCGCTCGTACGCAATGTTCACAGGTCATTCCGGCGACGCCTAGAGTTGTCAACGTAGTCATGGCCCCCCATCCTAATCGGGCATCGCCAGCCGAACATCGTGACTTTCGGTTCGGCGAGGACAGGTGGGTGCCGCCGGGTTGGGGCCGTAGACTTGCGGGCATGGCCAAGACCTCCGTCCCTGACTTTGTGTTGCGCCCCTTTGAGGGTTTGCCCAGCGAACCCGACTGGGTTGCCTTCCGGGAGATCGTGCCCGCCGCCACGGCTACCGCGCGCACTACCAAGGAGTATGGCGCCCGTGACGTGACCGTCGCCACGATGCTGCCCGAGGGTTTGGCTGCCATGCACCGCCCCGATGGCACCGTGCTACTCGGCCTACAGGGGGCGCTTAGCTCGGGAGACCTCTCTCGCGACCTGGCCGCCGCGCTGCTTGCCGCACTTGACGCCGAGCCAGGCTCCGCCTTCGCCGCCGCCCCAGCCGACGGCCCGCGCCTGCAAGATGTACTCGACCTTGACGTGCCGTTCGAGGTAACCGTCCACGATTCCTACCGCTACCTGGCCGACGCCAGCGCGGAGGAAGAAGAGATCGAAGAGGAACTCGAAGACAACGAGACCATTCCCACCGTCCGTCTCGCCTCCGTGGAACACGCCTACTGGTGCCGCATGGCCAAGCCGTTCCTGCGTTGGGCGCGCACCGAGGATGAGGATGACGTGGTTAACGCTATCGCTCGCCTGCATGCCAAGCGCGAGTCGGCTCTGGAGCTTCCGGGTGGGGAAGGTCGCTTCCTGGGCATGTTCCGCGCCGCCGGCCTAGTGGTGCCGGTCTGGGAACTGCCCGACGGTACGGAGGCTGCCGACGTGGAGCAGCCCATCGTCGAATTGGGCAAGCGGCTCGATAAGGCGCTGAAGGTCAAGGAGCCGTTGGATGCGAACGAGCGTCGCGCCCGGGCCGGCATCATCTCTCGCCAGGTGACCCTGCGCTGACCATCCCCGAGCGAGAAAGGCGAGAAACATGACCAGCAAGTGGGCGCCGGAGGAGCCGCTGCCCACTGCGATCATGAACTCTAGCTCCGGGCAGGTCGGTCCATTCAGCCGCGACGGGCTACCCACCGCGAAGACCCCCCGTGTCGAATCCGCTGGCCGCAAACAGCGCGTCGCGGTGGTGATTCCGGCCAAGGATCAGGCCGAACACATCGCCGCCACCGTTCGAGCCGCTCGCGCCATCCCACATGTGGACCTGGTGCTGGTGGTGGATGACGGCTCCGAGGACGACACCCAACATGTCGCGCGGTCGGCGGGAGCGGTGGTGGTGCGGCACCCCCATAACCAGGGTAAGGCGGCCGCGCTGGAAACCGGCGTGCAGGTGGTGGCCATGCGTGATGCCCCCGGCGGCCTAAAGCGCTTGTTGCTGTTCATCGATGACGATATGGGTGAGGCCGCGGTGAACGCCGCCCCGCTGTTGCCACCGGTACTCGAAGGGGTGGCCGACATCGCCATCGCCCTGGTACCAGAACAACCCGAGGCTAAGCGGAGAAACGCGGCGGCGGTCACGGCTCGGCGGGCAATCCGCTCAATGACCGGTTGGACCCCGACGCAGCCCACCGGCGGTATGCGCTGCATGACCCAGGAGGCGTTCGAGGTGGCGACCCCGCTCTCGCGCGGCTGGGGGGTAGAGGTGGGCATGACCATCGACCAGTTACGCGCAGGCTATGTAGCGGTAGAGGTGCCCTGCGATCTGCAATGGCGGCCAACATCATGGGATACCCAAGGCCCCTCGCACCGGCTACGGATCATGACCGACGTCACACGAGCCATTAACACCCGGCGTTTGCGCGCGCTGATGAGTCGGGGCTGACCGTCGCTTTATCCGGGCATCCGCACCAGCAGCGCCTGCCGATCCACCCACACCTCAACCTCTGTGACCTTGCCCAACGCATCGCCATCCACCTGCGCCGAGGCGGCGGGGTTGACTCGGATGCGGGTATGCCTGGCCTGTAGATGGTCGATGCGCCCCATCTTCAGGGAGCTGGTTCGGCCCCGGCCGCCCTCGCGCGGCGCGCTGACTCCTTGCAGGGCCACGGTGCCGAATAGTTGCGCCCAGCCTGCCAGCCCACCGCGGGTATCGATGGCGGCCACGTCCAATACCCCGTCATCGACCATCGCGGCAGGCAGCAACGTGAATCCGCCGGGAATTCGTCCGCAATTACCAACCATCACGCTGCGGGCATGGGTGGTTAGCCGCTGGCCGTCATCAAGAGTGATGGCGGCGTGGATGCGGCGGCCGTGCAGATGACGCAACCCAGCCAGGAAGTAGGCGGGCCAACCAAACCGATGCTTGAGCTTCGCATCGACATCGGTGACCATCGCCGCATCGAAGCCAAGCCCGGCGATCACCAAAAACGGCTGAACATCGCCCACAACGCCCGCCCCGGCGCGGGGTGTGCCGTCAAGCCCAATCTCGGTTTGTGTCACCCGCATCCAGCCGACATCAATGGCCCGTGTCTGACCGGTCAGCGCAACGGTTAGCGCCTCCTCGATTGAGGTGAGTGGCAGGGATAGGTTCCGGGCCAGCAAGTTTCCGGTGCCGATGGGCAGCACAGCCATTGGCACGTTTGACTCGGCCAATGCCTTAGCCGTCGCCCGCACCGTGCCGTCGCCACCGGCGACAATCACCAGCTCGGCGCCAGAGGCCAAGGCTTGCTCGGCCTGCACTGTTCCTGGATCAACAACCGTGGTTTCGTAGATGGTG
>WQZL01000197.1 GCA_009780755.1 Promicromonosporaceae bacterium
CACAATCCGCCTGCGGTCTCATTCCGAGGTATCGCCTGCCTTCGCTGCGGGCAAGTGCTCGATCATGTCGCAGCAGCCTCTTACCTCTGCGATCCAGCCTGCTAGCAAACCCACCAGGTAGTTGAAACTCAATGTGTGCGGCGCAGGGTGGGGTTGGACATGCGGCCGATGCCTTCGACTTCGACCGTGATGCGGTCGCCGTGCTTGATTTCGCCGACGCCGGCTGGGGTGCCGGTGAGGATTACGTCGCCGGGCAGCAGGGTCATGATCTCGGAGATGTATGAGATTAGGTACGGCACGTCGAATACGAGGTCGGCGGTTGTGCCGTTCTGCCGCAGCTCGTCGTTCACGTAGGAGCGTACGGCCACATCCTCCGGGTTCAGGTCAGTATCGATCCAGGGGCCAAGGGGGCAGGACGAGTCGAAGCCCTTGGCGCGCGTCCACTGTCCGTCATTGCGCTGGGCGTCGCGGGCCGTCACATCGTTGGCGACGGTGTAGCCCAGCACGTAACCCAGCGCGGCCTCGGCGGTAACGTCCTTGCACAGCCGCGAGATGACGACGGCCAGCTCCGCCTCAAAAGCCACCTCCGCGGTCCACTCAGGCAGCACGATGGGATCGTCCGGGCCGATCACGGCGGTATTCGGCTTTAGGAATAACAGCGGCGAGGTGGGCAGCTCGTTGCCCATTTCGGCGGCATGGTCGGCGTAGTTGCGCCCGACGCACACCACCTTGGAGCGCGGAATCACCGGGGCGAGCAGCCGCACGCCGTCCTCGTTGAGCGCGATGCGTTCCCCCGTTGGCATGGCCGGCATGAATAGCGGGTCTCCGCCGAGTACGGCCAGGTAGTCGCGGCCTGCCTCGTGTTGCACGAGGGCATAGCGGGGATCGCTTCCAGTTGTGAATCGAGCAATGCGCATGACACAGGAGCCTATCGTTTTCGGCCAAGAATCCGGACTCACATTGGCGGAATCTCCCCGTTTCTCGTAGTCTCGATTTGGTACGTGCCCCGAACATCAAGGAATTACGTGACCGAGTCCACTCCGGAGGGTCTGGAAACCCGCTCCGCCCGCCGAGTCGCTGAAACCGCCGAGCCTGAGGCCAGCGGCGGTTTTTTCGCGCGCCGACGGCTGCTCGTGGCGCTGGTTGCGGGTGCGACTGCGGCGGCGCTGGCGATCACCGGGGGCTTCGTCATGTCATCGTCTCCAAAGACGATCACCCTTGACATAAACGGCGGAATCGTGGAGATCAGCACCCGCGCTACCTCTGTCGCTGCCGCGCTGGAGGGCGAAGGCATCAGGCTCGGCCTGCACGATGCGGTCACCCCCGCCTTTGATGAGCCGCTGCATGATGGCGCCGAAATCGTGATCCGCACGGGTCGTCAGGTGTTGTTTGAGGTGGATGGCGAGGCCACCACCGAGTGGGTGGCGGCGATGGACGCCTCCGAGGCGCTAGAACAGCTCTCCCATCTGGGCCGCGACGTGCGCCTGGTTGCCTCGCGCGGCGGCGGACGCGCCGAGGTGTCGCTCCCACTGAGCGAGAACAATGGCTCGGTGGCAATCGTGGCCGATGGTCGCACGCAGGTGGTCACCTACCTGGGCGGCTCTGCCGATGATGTGCTGGCCACGGCGGGCGTCGTCCTGTCTGTGCAAGACCTGGTTACCGTCGTGGATGTCGCCGAGGCGGGGATCGGCGGCGCCGGTGATGCCCGCGTGGCGCTGGTGGTGCAGCGCGTGCTGACCGCCGAGGATGTCGTCTCCGAGGTGCTGCCCTATGAGAGCATTCAGATCAATGACGCTGAGCGGTTTGTTGATCTGCCGCCGGTGGTGCGCCAGTACGGGGTTGAGGGTTCGGCCACGCGCCGCTTCCGTATTCTGTTGGTGGACGGGGTGGAGACCGAGCGGCTGCTGATCTCGGATGAAACCGTTGAGCCGGTGAACCATATTGTGGCCATCGGCACGCGAGAGCGGCCAATCATCCCTGGCGTTAGCGGCGAACCAATTCCTGACCACATCTGGGTGGCCCTCGCCCAATGCGAGTCCGGTGGGCGTCCCACGGTGATCTCATCGAACGGCCTGTGGCACGGGCTGTACCAGTTCCGCGTGGACACCTGGCAGTCGGTGGGCGGGGTTGGGCTGCCCTCCGATGCAACCCCAGAAGAGCAGCGGATGCGCGCCCAGATGCTTCAGGCCCGCTCCGGCTGGGGCCAGTGGCCCGCCTGTGCCCGCCGCCTCGGCTTGCTTTAACCGCCTTCATCACCAGGGGCGCCATAGGGCGCTGATTGGCATGGCCCAGATGCGATCCGCGATGCGGAAGGTGTCGCGGCCGGTGTGGAGCACTACGCCGAGCCGGAATTTGGGGCCAAGTTCATCGCGCAGCCAGGCTAGGTGCCGAGCATCACCGCTTCCCACTGTGGTACCCGCCTTGATCTCAATGCCCACTACCGCCCCGGCTGGACCTTCCAGCACCACATCGATCTCGCGTTTGTTGTTGGTGTCGCGCAAATGCGATACCCGCATCGGGAACGCCGCGACGACCGCCTGTGGCATCAACTGCATGACGGCAAAAGACTCGAGAAATCTTCCCAGCAGGTTGCCGTCCGCCATCAGGCTGGCTGTGTCAAAGCGGAGCGCGGCCGCCGCCAACCCAGTATCCGCAGCGTGCAGCTTAGGCGCTCGCACTAACCGCTTTAACTGGTTACTATGCCAGGCCGGGAGCCGAACGATTATTCCCAGATCTTCGAGCAGGCCCAGGTACACCGCTGCGGTGCGCACATCGATTTGCGCGGCCTCGGCCAGCGTTGCGGTACTCGGCAGGCTAGAGGTAGTTGCCAGAGCTGCCGTCAGCAAGGCCGCCATCCGGTCAGGGTTACGCACCTCGGCCAACTGCGCCACATCACGATGCACCAACTGGTCAAAGTAGCCAGAGAACCACCGGGCACGCTGCCGCTCAGTCATCAGCAGCGCCTCTGGGAACCCGCCCCTAGTTATACGGGCGGCTAGGTTAAAAATATCTGGTGTCTCATCATCGCGACTGGCATCCGGCTGCCGCGTGAACACCGCCTCTACGAAAGAAGGGCCGTCTTTGAACCCCTCGATCTCACCTTCGGTGAGTCCATACATTCTGATCGGAGTGACTCGGCCGGTTCCGGGCCATGAGTTCCCCTTGCGACGAGCGCGCACGCTGCCGGCAATGAGGAAGCGACCACCGCCGCTGCCAGTATCGACAGCGCGCTTAATCGCTGCCATCGTCTCGGGCACCTCCTGCCACTCGTCAATGAGCGTTGGTGGTTCCTGGGCGGCAAGGTAGACATCCGGATCGAGGGCAAACGCCTGCGCCTGCGCGGGGTCATCGAGCCGAATGACGCTGCGAGCGTGCCGTAGCGCCGTGGTCGTCTTGCCACAGCCTCGCGGCCCCACCAGCAACACTGCCGGTAGCCCTGGGAAATCCGCCTCCAGCAGATCGTCGAGCAGGCGCCTCCGGTATGTATTAACCACGCTCGATTCTCCTAATGTCAGGCCAGCAGTAGCATTAATGTCAGTTTAGCACGGCATCTAATGCTGGTTTAGCACTTGTTGTTGCGCCCGCCTGCGCCCGTCGCCTCGACTTGCTTTAATTTCCCCGGAGGATGGACTCCATCTTCTTACCTGCGGCAACCTCATCTACGAGCTTGTCCAGCCAGCGAATCTGTTGCATCAGCGGGTCTTCGATCTGTTCGACGCGCACCCCGCAGATCACGCCGGTAATGAGCGTGGCGTTCGGGTTCATAGCTGGAGCCTGCGCGAAGAACTCGGCCAGCGTGCGCTCATCGTCGATGGCTGCCGCCAGCCCCGCCGCGTCATACCCGGTCAGCCAGCAGATTGCTTGATTGAGTTCGGCTACACCACGGCTGGTTTTGGCGGCTTTACGCTCCACCTTAGCAACATAGTGCGGGTAGATCGCGGCGAACGCCATGCCAAAGACGCGGTTATTGGACATCAAGTTCCTCCATGTCAGCGGGGTGGTGGTGGGGCGGTGGTGTGGAAGGTGTGTTGGTTGGGGGTGGTGATGCAGATGGTGTGGCGGGGGCCGGGGACTACTGCGCTTATCCAGCCCTTGGCGTCTTTGGTTTCGTTGCAGGTTACGCATAACCCTTGTCCGTTGGCGAGGGTGGTTGGGCCGTTTTGGCTGGCGGGTTGGATGTGGTCGAGGTGTCGGATTGG
>WQZL01000198.1 GCA_009780755.1 Promicromonosporaceae bacterium
CCGATGGTGTTTATGTTGCCCGAAATCTGGGCGAGGTCAGTGGCGTCCATTTTGACTCCTTGCGGTTGGGGCCTAGTGGCCGGATTCTAGGGACATTTGGATGTAGGCGGCGGCAAGTAGGGCGAAAATGTACGCCTGGAGGAAGGCGACGAGCAGTTCGAACAGGGTCATGAAGGCCGCCGCGCCGAAGGTGAGTACGCCGATGCCGCGCAGCAAGCCAGTCCCGTGGAAGATGAAGAACTGGGTGGCGGCGAAGCACAGGGCGAGCATGATGTGCCCGGCCACCATGTTTGCCACCAGGCGAATCATCAGCGAGGCGGGGCGAATCACCAGCATTTGCAGCAGCTCGATGGGGGCCAAAATGAAGTAGATGGGCCACGGGACGCCCCTGGGGAACAGGCTGGCGCGCAGGTATCCGCCCAGGCCGTATTTGCCGATGCCCACGGCCCAGTAGGTCACGAACACCCACAGGGCAAGCACGAGCGGGGCGCCGATACGGGCAGTGGCGGCGAGGTTGAGGCCGGGAATTACTGAGGTGAGGTTAAAGGCCAGCACGGTGACAAAGATGGTGGCAAGCATCGGCAGGTAGCGGCGGGCGTTCTCCTTGTCTAGCGTGCCCTCGGCCACCTGGATGCGGATGAAGTCGAGCAGGTACTCCACCGCCGCCTGGAAACGTCCGGGCACAAGACGGGCGCGACGGGCGGCGAGGCCGAAGATGGTCAGTAACGCGAGGGAGGCGACGATGCGAATGATCCAGATGCGGTCGATCTGGAAGGGGGTGCCCTCGAACAAAATTGCGGGGGGAAAGAAGTCGTCGATGGTGGGCGCCTCAAAGTCGTCGCCCCCGGTGGCTCGCAGGGTTCCCCCGGCGGCGAGGAATCCCGACATCGGCGCAACGATACGCACATCACGAGCCTACCCACCCTCACCCGAAATGCCCCTTTTCCTCTGGCGCTACCTGATCGACGCCCCGCCCCACTCCCTCCGGGTAGGTGGTTTCGGCATGGTCGCTTCGCTCCCTGCTCAACCACCCAAGAGCGGTTGGTTTAGTAGGCCCGCCAGGGCCGTGTCGAAACCCCGCGGACAGCTTGGAATGTGGCGCATTTCACACTTCTAGGGGCGCACATCTGTTGCAGTTTGAACGTTCGTCCATTAGGCTAGAAGTATCAGCCGGAAGGCTCGCCAGGGCCGAAGGGACTTGTCTCACATTTGTGTTAGGAGGTGTGTGATGACTACTCAGGCTAACAAGTCGGGCAGTGAATCGCGCACCCCTGCTCAGCGGCTTGGCGAGGCTGTTGCGTTGTTGCGGCAGGGGGTAGAACTTTTAACAGAGTTGGCCGCTGATGACGCCCAGACTGGGTGTTTACGGAATGTTGATTTTGATGTGTTGGCCGATGCGGAACGAGAAATCCGTCGCCTTGAATCACGGGAAACAGCAGCCCGGTTGTGTATGTTGCCCGTACTCGATATCGATGGCAGATGGGCATTGCAAGGCGCGCGTTCTTTCCCGGCCTGGTTGAAGGTACGCGATGACGTGCCAGAAGGGCTAGCTAAGCGGGAATGTCGTCAAAGTCGAGTCTTGCGAGATAACTTGCCTGCCACCCGCGTCGCTGCATTGTCTGGAGCGGTGGGCGAAGAGCATGTTGCTGCGCTAGTAGGCGTGTGCACCTCCCAGCCGCGCCTGTCTGCGCTAGCCGAACCGATGCCCGGTATGCAAGTCCCTAATCTTGACACCAATGGCAACGAAGTAGCCACCGGGCCAAGCGGTGAGGAATACCTCCTCGACCAAGCAGCCCGATTCCGTCTGCCCCACTTCACAAGGCTCACCAAACACTTCGCCCACCGAGCAGACCCCCAAGCTGATGAACGCGGATACCGCGATGCTGCGGCCCGCGAGTTCCTCGACATCGGGTTTACCCTCGGTGGGGCACAAATCACTGGCTTCTTAACCGAGGAACACGCCACCGCGCTCGATACCGCAATCAAATCCATCATGGGCGCTCCCGCCGCAGGCGATGACCGTCTCCCTACCCAACGACGCGCCCAAGCTTTGGCTGATCTCGCCCGGATCGCGTTAGACCACGGACACACCGGCTGTGGCGCAGCCGTGCGCCCGCACCTAATGGTCACCATCTCCTGGGAAGAACTCAAACGACAGATCACAACCGCTGATATCAGCCCCACCACCGAGCCAGAGTTAGCCGCCCAAGCCCGCAGGCTCCTCGCCCTCGATAAGACCCCGGCAACACTGGTCGGCTCTACCGGAGTCCTTCCCGACTCCCTCCTTAAACGCTTGGCTTGCGACTCGGAGATCACCCGCATCGTCTTTGGACCCGACGGGCAGGTACTCAACATTGGTCGCCGAGAACGAACCATCAAGGGCCACCTGAGAAGAGCAGTAATAGCCAGAGACAGGCGCTGCACCTACCCCGGATGCTACGAACCACCCTCCCGCTGCGAAGTCCATCATGCGGTTCAACACTGGGCCGCGCATGATGGAGACACGTCCATAGATAACGCCGCCCTGCTCTGCTGGCACCACCACGACTTTGTAGACGGCACCGGCATAACCATGCGCTGGCACGCCGCCAATGGCCGCGGCAAATGGGCATTCACCCACCGAAACGGCACACCCATCACCTAAAGTTGGTAGGGTTGCGCGGTGTTTTGGGAGTCTCGGGGCGGACGCATTGCGTTGACGTTCATGCTCGGCGTCGGGGCACTCGCCGGGTGTACGGCTGACGTCTACCCCATTGCCCCGGATGAGTCGCCATCGCCCATACCCAGCCCATCTCCGGTCGATCCGGATGCGGCAACCGCAACATTGGTGGCCGGTGCGGTTGAGTTCGCAATCATCGCACCGATGGAACAAGAAGCGAGCGCGGCAACCTTCAACCTGTCCGCCGAGGTTGAGGGCGCGGTCACCCTTAGCATTGAAGCCGCTCAGGTTGCGCCCGGTGAACCGATCATGTTCATTCTGGTCAGCCCCGGCATTCTCACGGCAACGAATGACGGCGGGTTAGTCGTCACCGATGCCACAGGTGCCGTAGTGGGCGCAATCGCCCCGCCACACTGGCGGGCCACGCTAACCCTTACCGCCGATACCGAGGCGCGGCTGGCACTTCCGCTAAACACCTCAACCACGCCGGACGTGTTTACCGTCTCCCTGGGCACCCAGGGCATCCGATCTGCGCACTGGGTCGAACGCTCCGACGGCCCTTCCCTGTTCACAGACCCAACCAATTTCGCCCGAACATCGTCAATGCCCGGCTGGATGCTGGCCTGGTCCGAGGTTATCCGGTATCACCCGGAGGCCGACGCCCCCGGCCTGCTTGACCAGATCATCTGCCACGGCATCGGCGCGGCGGATAAGGAAACTTGGAATCTTGAACCCTGGCGCCCCGATGTTGGCCTAGCCGCCACGCTTGCCGCTCGGTGTAACCCGTAGGCGACACTCCTGGCAAAGAGGTCAGGCGCACATCAGAGCGTCGGCGGGGCAGGAGTCGGTGAGCAGACCCTCATAGAGCGAGAGCAGATCGGCCCGCTGTTCCGGGCTGAGTTCGAGCAAATACCCATCCTCCGCGTCGCTCCAGATGGTGCCGCGATGAGCGGAAACCACCTCACCGCCGGAGACGTGAACTACGAAGGGAACAAAAATATTGGGCCGCGTCGGCTCACCTTCCTCATCAACCAGCCATTCGAGACCTACCTGCCCATCGAACCACCACGCCATCTCGATGTCGGCATCCACCCACTCCCCCTCGCGTAACACATGGGCGCGGCTGACGTACAGGATGTCTACTTCCGTGTTCTGCGACGCCTCCTGCAACACCGGCACTGACTCCTGGCACCACGGGCACTCCGCGAAGCCAAAGTAGAGCACTCCATCAAAAGCCTCATTCGTGACCAGATCCATCACATCCAGCATGGATAGGTCGTAGAAGCGGTGCGGTTCCTCGATACCGTAGGCGGTCAGATCAGACTTCGGCAGGTTAAGTTCGACCCCGCCTTCCTCCGCCGAGTTACCGCATCCTGCCAGGGCAAACGCTAGCGCCGCCACGATACTTGCTATACCTGCTCTCTTTTTCCTCATGCGTTGGAGTCTACCCACCTGTCAAGGCCACCGGCAGGATCACCCCGAGTGGAAGCACGATGAAGA
>WQZL01000199.1 GCA_009780755.1 Promicromonosporaceae bacterium
GAGACCTCGACCGCGCCCAGGAAAAGTGGCGTGCCGGTGAACCCGACTCCGGTCAACGCCTGCGGCACGGTAACGTCCGGGTGCGGCCCATCGGTAATAGTGCGCAGAATCTTCATGATCGCCCCGGCGGGAGCGGCCTCAGTGATGGTGTGCGGCAAAATCACGGACGTGTTCGACTGCTCACCGGCCAGCACGCGAGCGTCGGTGAGGTCGGCATCGGGCAGCCCGGCAGCGGCCAGCAGCGCGGCCCACGCCTCTGGATGTTGGCCGCCGTCATATACGTCCAGGCCACCGGCTGAGCCGATGTATGCGCGCTGGGCGCCGTCGGCGCGGGCCGAGCCGCGCGCATCACCCTTGCCGAACACCACCAGCGGCACCTGCACGATGGTGGCCTCGTCGCCCGCCCGAAGCAGCGCGAGTACCACGTTGGGGGCATCCTCGACGGTTACCTCCTGCCACGGTATCGGGCGGCCACTAACTCCGGCGGGATACCAGCGGCGTCCCGGCGCCCAAGAGGCGAGCAGATCGGTTACTTCGGCGGGCAGGTGCGTGCCCGCCGGGGCGACGTGCAGCGCGGGCCTGGCCATGTCTAGCTCCTACCGATTTGTAGTACGTGAGCCACCGAATTACGCGGGTCGAGTCGCACGAACGGATGCGCGCCCCAGGAATACGTCTCGCCGGTGAGCAGATCGTTCGCGGCGAAGAACGGCGCCGAGCCATCGGTACCGGCCGGGGCAGTGAGGCCCAACGCGGCTAGGTTCAGGTGGATGGTGGATTCCTGCCCGCCCCACGGATCAAGGCTGACAATCACCAGGATTACATCGTCGGTGTGCCCAGCTACGGGGGTCTTGCCGCCGCCGGAGGCCAGTGGCAGGTGTTCGGCTCGCACGCGACGCGAATACACCAAGATGTTCGGGTTGTCGGCGGCGTGTACGGTCAGGTTCCGTAGCTGCTGAAGGGCCGGATGGGCGCGGCGAATCTCGTTTAGTTTGCCGAGCAGCAGCGAGATGCCGATGTCATCGGCGTGATCCCATGCCCTCGCCTTGTACTCGTACTTCTCGTTGTCCACCTGCTCCTCGACGCCGGGGCGCGGCACGTTCTCGATGAGTTCGTAGCCGGTATAGATGCCCCAGGTGGGGGAGCCGGTGGCGGCCAGCACCGCGCGCACGGCGAACCCGCCGACGCCGCCGTGTTGCAGGTAGGGCGGCAGGATGTCGTGGGTGGTGGGCCAGAACGACGGACGCATCGTCGAACCGCCAACCCCGGCCACCTCTTGGAAATAGTCAAGGAGCTCTTCCTTGGAGTTGCGCCAGGTGAAGTACGTATACGACTGGTGGAAGCCGATGCGGGCCAGCGTGGCCATCATCGCGGGCTTGGTGAACGCTTCAGAGAGGAAGATCACGTCGGGCCGGGTGGCGTGTACCTTGGCCAGCAGCCATTGCCAGAAGTCGAGCGGCTTGGTATGCGGGTTGTCCACGCGGAACAGCGTCACCCCCCGCTCGATCCAGACATTCACCACGTCGAGTACGGCTTCGCGCAATCCTACGGGATCGTTGTCGAAGTAAAGCGGGTAGATGTCCTGGTACTTCTTCGGGGGGTTCTCGGCATAGGCGATGGTGCCGTCCGCACGAGTGCGGAACCACTCGGGATGCTCGGTTACCCACGGATGGTCGGGGGAGGCTTGGAGGGCAAGATCGAGGGCCACCTCCAGGCCATTGCCTTGCGCCGCCTTTACGAAGTCGCGGAAATCGGCCTCGGTGCCCAGCTCAGGATGGATGGCATCGTGTCCGCCATCGGGCGAACCAATGGCGTACGGGCTGCCGGGGTCGCCGGGCTTGACGTGCAGGTAATTGTTGCGCCCCTTGCGGAACTTATGGCCAATCGGACTGATCGGCGTCAGGTATACGACATCGAAGCCCATGTTGGCGATGCGGGGCAGATCAAGGGCGGCGGTCTTGAAGGTGCCCGACGTCCACTGGCCCGTCTTCCTATCCTGAACTGCGCCCACGGAGCGGGGGAAAATCTCGTACCACGAGCCGAATAGCGCGCGCTGACGGTGAACGCGCAGCGGGTAGTCGGCACTGGGCGAGACCAGATCGCGCAGCGGGGAGCGGCCCAGGGCATCCTTAACCGCTCCGGTTGTGGCCATCGCCAAGCGAACCTCGGGCAGCCGGGAGGTATCTGCCAGGGCAGCGGCGGCGGCCGCGACAATCTTCGCGTCGGCCTTGCTGCGGGCGGCCTGCGCCGCAGGGGAGGCGATGCGGGTGAATAGGTTTACGCCCTCGGCCAGCATGAGTTCTTGCTCGTATCCGGCCTTGAACTTGATTATGGCGTCGTGTACCCAGGTGGTGTAAGGATCGCTCCATGCCTCGACGCGAAACGTCCAATCGCCTTCGGCATCCGGTTGCAGGAAACCTTGGAAGTGGTCGTTGCCTGGCGAGATGTCGCGCATCGGGGCAGTGGAGTGCACCTTGCCGGAGGGGTCGATCAGCACGGCGGTGGCGCCGACAGCATCGTGCCCCTCGCGGAACACGGTGGCCGTGATGGGCACCACCTCGCCGACGGTGGCCTTCGCGGTCCAGCGGCCACCCTCGATGACGGGGGAGACCTCGATCACGGGGATGCGACCGATGGGTGCAAAGGGAGCCGGGAGCGGCTGGGGCGCAGGAATCTGCACCGGCGGCGTTTGCGGTGGCACCGTTGCTGTCGGCTTTGGCGCAGCACTTTTTCTGGGCGCGGCCACAGTGGCCTTGGCCTGGGCAGTCTTCTTTGGTGCCGGAGGCGGGGTGATCGTAGTCACGGGCTAACGGTATCCGCGCTGGTGAGAACCAGTCCACCGTGTGGCCGTGGCGTGTCGTCTGAGCGGCTTTATGTGGCATTTCGCGCCATAAGTTCGATCATTTCCGGGCAAAAGCGGTTGGCGTCACTCAGATATGAGTAGATTTACCGCTCGCTGCATACCCATGCAGCAGGGAACAAGGTTACGGAGACCCCGCAATGACAACGACGCCGGTGCTGGAACAACCAGAGACTGATGCTCTTGACGAGTTCAACTTCTTTGACGATGAGTTGAGCGCCCTGCCAGACGATCTGCGACCGTTGCGCGGGGCCAACATCGCCAAGTTCGCGATCTTCTCGGTGATCGGCCTCGCCCTGTTTCTGACCCCGATCCCCGATGGTGAAGGCGCCTTCAACATCCCGCTGGGGGTGGCGATTACCTGGGTGGAGTCTTCGATCTTCGCTGCCGGAGGTCTAAACATCGGCACCTGGATACTGTTGGCCGTTGTTACGGCCTCCGCGCTGGGATCGGTGTTGTTAATGGTCGCCGGGTATAAGCCACGCAACGAGTGGTTGGCCCGCGCGTTCAAGACTGGCCCCGTTTTTGTGGTCTCGCGGGTACTCGGCGCCGTTGCGGCCTGGATGATCTTCACTCAGTGGGGGCCAGACTTCGTTACCGCTGGTGACACCGGTGGCGTAATCATGGGTATTTCCACCCACTTGATCGCGGTGTTCGTTTTTCTTGGCATGGCCATCCCGTTGCTGACCGATTTCGGGATCATGGAGTTCGTTGGATCGCTCATCTCTCGGGCTGTGCGTCGCCTGTTCACCCTGCCGGGGCGCGCCTCGGTTGACCTGGCGGCTTCTTGGTTCGGCTCTTCGGTAGCCTCGGTGCTGCTGACTCGTAACCAGCATGAGAAGAACCACTACACGGGCCGTGAGGCCGTGGTGATCTGCACCAACTTCGCGTTCGTCTCCCTGCCATTTTCGCTGTTCGTCGTTAACTTCATCGGCATCCAGGCACACTTCCTGCCGCTCTACCTGCTGATCTGTGCGGTTTGTATCATCCTCGGTGTCATTACCCCGCGCATTTGGCCGCTTCGCTCTCTGGACGACACCTACCTTGATGGTGGCAAGGGGGAGATTGCCGAGGAGCTGGTTCCGATGGGCTACCGTCGTTCAACTTGGGGCCTGCGCCTCGCCGCCGACCGCGCCTCACGTACCCGCTTCCGCGATGTCGCCGCCTCCGGGGCGAAGATGACGCTAGACATTTACCTGGATTTGATTCCGCTGATCGTCGGTTGGGGCGTGCTGGCGCTGGCGATCTTCGAGTTCACCGACATCTTCCAATGGATTTCGACGCCGA
>WQZL01000200.1 GCA_009780755.1 Promicromonosporaceae bacterium
ATCAACCACCTCAAACAACACCAACTGTCAGCAATGTCCTGACACACCAAACGTCAGCAATGTCCTGACACACAACCGTCAGGGAAGTCCTGAGACATGACAGTCGTCAAATTGCGCTCATCTCGGAAAAATGACATGAAAGCGGCATAACGCGCCATTCGTTGGCGTCTTCAGTCGCATGGGCCGACGTAAATTTGCGCTCGCTCGTTACGTGTGACGTCACCGACACTCGTACCTGCCGCGTGGACACCACGTTTGCAGCGATCATCACCGTGACTCATCGCACGTCCCCAGATGTCAATGTGTGCGGCTGGTGGTGTAACCTCGTCGCGAGCGCGTGCCGATAGGCTCGCCAACCATCAAGAATTAGTGAGGAAATAAACATGAAGAGGCGTTACTCGATCCCAACCGGAACTGCCCTGATGGCTGCGTTGCTGGTCGGCTGCGGTGGCTCCGGCGATAACGCGTTTTGCGATATGGTCGGCGAAGTTGGGCGCGACGCTAGCTCCCTAAATCCGGCCCGTTCAGTAGCTGCATTCGAGCAGCTGCATGAGGTCGCTACCGGAGATGTCCGAGAGGCCACCGGCGTACTCGTAGACATGATGGGGCAACTAGCCGACACCGGCAGCACAACCCTCACTGGTGCGGTGCGCGAGGTTGGTTGGGGTCTTGATGAGTTGGATCTGCTAACACATGCGGGAAACATCGTTGACTATGCGATGAATCAGTGCCCCGGAATCACCATAGTTGGCGCTCCTGACACCGCGCCAGAACCGCTATCAAACTAGCCGAATCGCAGGTGAACTCACCGTCGGCGCTGCATGGCGTCGCGGACTTCGCCGACCAGTTCCTCCAGGATGTCTTCGAGGAATATCACGCCCAGCACCTCCCCTGAGCCGGGCTGCTGCACGCGGGCCAGGTGCGTGCCCGAGCGTTGCATCTCGGCCAGGGCATCCTCCACCTCGTCGTCCGGGGCCACCGTGGCCATCGTCCGCACCCGCCAAGGCGGCACCGGTTCGTGGCGCTCCTCGTCGGTGGCGTAAAGCACATCCTTTAGGTGCAGGTAGCCGACGATTTCGACGGGTTTGTCCGTGGTGGAATCGAGCGGTTCAACCACCGGGAAGCGGGAGTAACCGGTCTTCGCCACCAGCCGCTCTATCTCATCGGGTGTAACGTTCGTGGGCACGGTCGCCAGATCATCCACGCCAAGCATCACATCCTTGGCCGTATGCGCGGAGAACTCGATGGCCGAACCGAGCAGCCCCTGTTCATCGGTTAGCACGCCCTCGGCCTGGGAATGTTCGACGATGCTTTGCACCTCGCTGGCCGTAAACGCCGCCGAAACTTCATCCCTTGGCTCGACGCCGGTAGCTCGTACCACCGTGTTCGCCACCCAGTTGAGCGCCACGATCAGCGGTCGCACCCCGCGCGCGAACAGCACCAGCGGTGGCCCCAGCCACAACACCGCCCGCTCCGGCACGGCGACGGCAAGGTTTTTCGGCACCAACTCGCCCAACACAACATGCAGGTACACCACCAGGGATAGGGCAATCACCAGAGAGATCGGGGTCACAAGCCCGGCCGGCAGCCCGGCCGTAGTCAGCGGCCCCACCAACAGCGCCGTCACCGCCGGTTCGGCGACGATGCCCAGGCCCACCGAACAAACCGTGCCGCCTAGCTGGGCGGCAGCCATAGTCAAAGAAAGATGCTCCAACGCCCACAGCGCCGTGCGGGCACGCCGATTCCCCGCCGCGGCAAGCGGCTCAATCGAGGCGCGCCGCGCCGATATGATGGCAAAATCGGCGCCGACGAAGAACGCGTTGCCCAGCAAAAGCAACACGCCGATGGTGATGGCAACGGGTGGGTTCATCGCTGACTCACCCGCACTCGCTCCACGCGACGGCCCGACATTGCCGCCACCTTCAGCGCCACCACCTGCCCGTGATCGTCAACCTCGATCTCATCGCCAACTACGGGCAACCGGCCGAGGCGAGCCATGATGAGTCCGGCCAGGGTCTCGTAGGCGGCATCCTCTGGTACCTGCAAGCCGGTCTGCTCGCGGAGTTCATCGGGGCGGGTGACACCGGGGAGCAGCCAGGAGCCATCCGCAGCGCGGCGCACGGCGGCCCGGCGGCGGTCGTGTTCGTCGGCGACATCGCCCACTAATTCCTCGATCACATCCTCCAAGGTGACGATGCCCGACGTGCCGCCGTACTCATCAACCACCACCGCAATCTGTACGCCGAAGGAACGCAACTCCACGAGCAGCGGCCCCAGACGTACCGTCTCGGGCACCCGTGGCGCCTCCACCATCAACGCCGCAGCCGGAACCTCGGCGCGTTTCTCATAGGGCACGGCCACGGCGCGACGCAAGGTGACGATGCCAAGCACATCGTCGCGATCCTCACCAATAACCGGGAAGCGTGAGTGGCCCCCCTTGCGTGCCACGGCGATCACATCTTGCGCCGTGGCATCGCGCGGGATCACGTTTACCCGCATCCGATCGGTCATCACATCGCGCGCGGACAGCTCGGCCAGTTCGATCGAGTTGGTGAGCAAGGTGGCGGTGTGTTCATCAAGGGTGCCCTCATCGGCCGAGTGCTGTACCAGGGAGCGCAGCTCATCGGGGGTGCGGGCCGACGATAGCTGTTCGCGTGGCTCGATTCCCAATATCCGCAAGATTCCGTTCGCCGAGTAAAGCAGTACCCAGATCAGCGGACGGGCTATGCGGGCAAATCCTCGCACCACCGGCACCGTGTGCAGGGCGGTGCGATACGGGTTTGACAGCGCGTACTTCTTTGGGATCAGCTCGCCAAAGAGCATGGAGAACAGGTTCACCAGCAGGAGGCCGAGGACAACCGCGATGGCGGTGGCCAGCCAGGGCACCAGCGGGGTGGCCCCGAGCAGGGCGGAGAGCAGCGAATCGACGGCGGGTTGGGCGGTGTACCCAAACAGGATCGTGGTGACGGTTACCCCCAGCTGAGCAGAGGAGAGGCCCAGCGCGAGGTTGGAATGAGCGCGGAGTAGGCTGCGATACCGCCACCCTTGCCTGACTCCACCGGCCTCCACCGTGGCCGGGTCCACGGTGACCAGGCAAAACTCCCCCGTCACGAAGACCGCGCTACCCGCAGTCAGCAACACCCCGAGGGCGAGCATCAACCAGTCGCTTATCACCTATGGCCTCCCAGGCCCACGAGCGGGGCGGCACTATGTCGCACATCATCCATCACCCTGATGCTAGCGCCCCCACAGCCTCCTGGCCCTGCACTACCTCCCAGAAACAACAAACAACGAGTACACATCCCGCTCAGCCACTGCGACCTGAAACCCCGAGTTCACGTCATCGACGCCTGTGGATAACCTTTGCTTAACCCATGTGAGCGAGCGTAGCGTGACTACATGGGTACCGAACACTGGTTCATCGACGAAGTGAAGCAGCGCGGCTTCACCTTCGCCGTGGTAGCCCTTGACGCCCAAGACGTCGGCTGGTGCCGCACCGCCATGTCGAAACTCCCTCGCAAACGCCCATCCGCACTGCACTTCAGCCATGAGTTGTCAGGAACGCGATCCCTGGCCCTTCGCACTATCGCAAAAATGCCACTACAAGCCACGCTGATCGAAACTCCCAAGAAATTGCTAGACCTACACGCGCGCGAACGAGCTGTCAGAAAAGTTGCCCAGCTCGCGATGGATGAACTTCCCCGCCGCATCGTTTTCGAGCTTGACGAATCCACGGTCAAGCACGATAAGCGCTGGCTCAGCTCAGAACTTGCTCGATACCCAGAGATCGATTATCAGCACCTATACCGTCAGGCTGACGCGCTTCTCTGGATCGCAGATGGCATCGCCTGGGCAGACAACCGCGGTGGCAGCGTCAGGAAAATAATCGAACACCTGATCGTCCGCGTCATCGAGGCGTAACATGCGCGAAACCCGGCTCAACCACCGGTTGGGTGGTCTGCCGGGTTCACTTCTCGGGGCTATTGCCCCTCGCAACACAAGCCTAACAGAGCTAACCCGACACCGTCCATAGCTCGACTAGCCTCACGGATTCTGCCCGCGGAACGGCTCGGACAACCCCATACCTCCGGTCGCAAGCGACTTTAGGCCGGGTTTGTCTCGAAGTTGAAGTAGACAA
>WQZL01000201.1 GCA_009780755.1 Promicromonosporaceae bacterium
GCCATCGTCGCGCTGTCCACTCTTCTGATGCTCCCCGCCGGAGCCGCGCCTGCGCACGCTGCGCCCCATACCGACGAAGGAGTAGCGACCGCTGTTCCCGCCGTCGGCCCGGTCAACCTCGAATTCGACTTTGACCGCCACGGCCTACCGGAGAGCATGTGGGGCGGCAACATCTTCCACGCCTGGAACATGCCCTTCCGGGAGATCGAAGCGCGCCTGCCCGACATCGCCGCAGCCGGCTTCGGCGTCATCCAAACCTCACCCATCGGCGAGTCAATTACCTCCCCGCCGGCCTGGGACTATGCCCGGAATCGCGCTGGTGGCAATGCCCACATTGAGTCCCCGTGGTGGGTGCTGTACCAGCCAGTTTCGTTCAACATCGGCAACATTCTCGGCAGCGAGGACGAGTTCCGCTCGCTAACCACCGAGGCCGCGCTCCACGGCATCCACATCATCGTTGATGCCGTTCCAAACCACACCACCGCCTACTGGCACATGATTGCGCCCGAGCTGCGCCAGCCGCGCTTCTTCCACGGCGACCCCATCACCGGTGGCTTTTACGACCAGGAGATTACCGGCCCCATCGGCGGCGATGGTTGGGCACACCGCTACTACACCACCCGGCTCCAGCTACTGGGCCTGCTGGACTTCCGCACCGGCTCGCCAGAGTTCCAGGCGATGTACTTCGACTTCCTGGGCCAAAAGATTGACGCCGGAGCCTCCGGCTTCCGCTACGACGCAATGGTGCACATCGGCCTGCCCTATCCTTTTGACCGGGCGTATGCAGCCGACTCCTTCTGGCCTAATGTCCAGCAATTCGTCGATCAACGAGCGCGCGACACGCACGGCGTCCACGCCTTCCAGTACGGTGAACTGCTGCACCGCCTGCACAACACCTACCTTGACGCCATCCCTGGCATGGCCGTGACCGCCGACAACTATGGTTACCAGCTGCGTGACACCATGCTGCGCCACGGCAACATCACCTCCTGGGACGCCAACTGGGGGGTCCCGCAGAACGAGAACAACCGTCCGCTCGGCCGGTACCGCGCGAACCGTCTGGTGCCGTGGGTTGAGAGCCATGACCACTTCGGCAACTACGGCACCTCCAACTGGATTTCCAACGAGCAGTTCCGGGTTGGTTGGGGATTGATCGCCGCCCGTGCCGAAACCTCGCCGCTGTGGCTCGTGCGCCCAGGACAGGCTGGCATGTTGCCAAATGGTAGCTTCAACAACAACGGCAACATGTTCTCCGAGGTCTCAAACGGCGTCTGGCAGAACAATTGGGGCCACAGCGACTTCTTCATGGACCCGTCCATCGTCGCAATTAACTGGTTCGCCAACCACTTCCACGGCACCCCGGAACGCACCACCACTCACTGGGGCAACCTCGCGATGATTGAACGCGGAGCGAACCCGAACGTTAGCGGCGGCGCCGAAGGCGTTGTCCTCATCAACGCGGACACCTCCGCCTCCGCCTGGCGGCCAATCAACTTCTCTGTCAACATGCCAAATGGCGTGCACTACTGCCAGATTCACGGTACTCGCGCGGAGGTCACCAATGGCAACCTGGTCGCGCCTGGGCAATATATCGGCCCGCAGTCCGTCATGGTCTTCTACACCCCGCCTGCTCCGCCAGCCGAAACATTCCCGGTATCCGCCATCGCAGGTGAAGGCGGGAACGTATTTGTATCCCCGGCTGCGGCCGCAGAGGGCGCTGTAGTGACGCTGACGGCTCACCCGAACGCTGGCCAGGTGTTCGTCGGCTGGACCATCACGCCAGACGTGCTTTGGGTTGACGGCTACTCTGCCGCCGATGCGATGACCCGCTTCATCATGCCCGCCGAGGGCATCTCGGCAGCGGCCGCCTTCGCGCCTGCCCCCGTTATCCCCGGCTTCTCCCCGAACCAAGGCCCCGGCGCCGGCGGTACCACCGTCAACGGCCCCGTGCCCACGACAGAGACCGAACTTGCCTTCCGGCGGCTTTCCCCCGAGCAAGGCAACACGCGGGTACTCACCGCCGACGGTCACGTATACACCTGGGGAACATCGGCCACGCCGATCACGATGCCTTATGGCGTCACCTTTGTTGACCTCGCCACCGGGGCCGCCCACAATGTCGCCCTGAGCGACGATGGTCGCGTTTTCACCTGGGGTGGCAACACTCACGGCGAACTCGGCAATGGCACCTACGGCACCGGTACCGGCATTGACGTGCCAACGGCAATCACGATTCCGGGCAACCCGGTGATCGTTCAGATTTCCGCAGACCAGGGCCGTACCGTGGTACTAACCGAAGACGGCGACGTTTTCACCTGGGGCGATAACCAAAACAGTCGCCTCGGCTTCCCCGTCACGAACCGCGCGGTTGCCGTGCCCACGCTGATTGGGTCGATTGCCCACCTGAACGTAATTCAGGCCGATGCGGCGCTTTCCGGCACGGTGGTGCTGACGGCGGAGGGTCACGTCTATCAGGTCGGGGCCCGCTTCACCCACAGTGGCGTTTCTGACATCGCCACTCCGGAGCGAGTCGTGTTCCCAGATGGGGTACATGCCACCTCGCTGGTTTCCGGGGCGAACCATTTCTTTGTCGAAGGTACCGACGGCCAGCTTTGGGCATTCGGCAGCGACATCATGGGCGCGCGCGGCACCGGTCGGAACAGCGGCCGCCCCGAACCTGAGGTGGTTGCCGTACCCGAAGGTGTGACCTTCGTACAGATCGAGGCGGGCCAGAGCCGCTCCTTCGCCATCGACACGGACGGTCAGGCATGGGCCTGGGGCAGCAACACATCTGGCGAACTTGGCCTCGGCCACGAGGACAGCGGCATCAACATGCACCGCCGCCCCTTCCCGGTGGTTATGCCCGAGGACGTGCAGTTCGTTAACATCGCCTCCCACTGGAACCGCACCGTTGCCGAGGACACCGAAGGTCGCCTCTGGACCTGGGGGCAGGCCGCCCTCGGCGTATTCGGCATTCCTGGACGACTGACAGTTCCAACGCTGGTGCCATTCTTTGACGCTCGGCCCGGCGGAGGCGACGAAATTGTCGTCACCGGAGTCACTTTCGGCGGCATACCCGGCACCAACCTGGTCGTCGAAGGCGGCAACTGGTCTGTGGTCACGCCAGCACATGACTGTGAGACGGTAGAGGTGGTTCTCCACTACACCCTGAACGGTGAGCCGCGCTCAATCACCTGGCCCGACTCCTTCACCTTCATCGACTGCGACATAGAGCTAAGCGTCGAGGTGGATGTGGACGTGGATGGCTTGGTTGAGGTGGAGTTTGCTCCACAACCGAGTGATTACGTCCTTGATGTTGACTCCGATGGCAACCTGCTCATCACGTTGCCAGACTTTGCCGGTGATGTGAATGTTACGGTTCCGGGTACCTGGGGCTATGGCACCGAGGTTGAGGCCGGGGACACCATCATTACGGTGACCCCCCCAGATGGTTACGAATTCGTTCAGGATGGCGAGGACATTTTCTTGCGTCCGATCTCAACCCCGCCGCCCCCGCCGACGGTTGTGGTGCCTGCGGTTCCGGACGCAACCGGTCAGGTTGGTATTCCGGTTGCTAGTTTGGTGGTTGGTGTTCCGGTGGTGACTGGTAGTACGGCTGGGGTGGTGGTTTCGGCTTCGGGTATGCCCCCTGGTGTCAGTTTCGATTCGGTGACGCGTACTTTCTCTGGTACGCCTACTGAGGCGGGTTCGTTTACGGTTACGGTTACGGCTAGGTTGGTTGGTGTGGTGCCGGAGGTGGTTCATAGCCGTGTCTTTGATTGGGTTATTGCTGCGGCTCCGCAGGTAACGCCCAGTCCATCTCCGTCGCCGTCTCCGTCGCCGTCTCCGTCTCCGTCGCCTTCTCCGACGGTTCCGCCCACGACGCCGACGCCGCCGGTTCCGCCTGCGACCCCGACTCCGTCGCCGTCGCCGACTTCTCCGGTTCATGATGATTGGGTGTGTCCGACGACGGCTGCGTTTGTGGATGTGCCGGTTGGTTCGCAGTTCCATTGTTATATCGAGTGGCTTGCGTTGACTGGTATTACTACGGGTTGGGTGTTGGAGACTCATGCTGAGTTCCGTCCGATGTTGAACATCGAACGTCAAGC
>WQZL01000202.1 GCA_009780755.1 Promicromonosporaceae bacterium
TGATCGCGTTAGGCGCGTCCTCATTGCTCGTCACCGAACCAAAGGCGGCCATCTTGGCCGCGATGCCCGGCTTGGAGGCGCGCACGCGGGCCGCGGCCTGGCGCCCGGAGGCGGTGTCGTCACCAATCAGTGTGGCGTTGATCTCCGTGTCGCCGATGGCGCCGAGCGCCGCCAACCCCGCCAGCAAATCCCAACGCAGGTCGGCATCTACGGCCAGGCCGAACAGGTGGGCCGTGTTATCGGCCAGCCCGGCCAGCGGGGCAACATGCTCTGGGCTATTAGCCAACAGCGCGAACGCCTTGACCAGCTGCAATTGCAGCGAGGAGCCAGGTTCGGCCGCCTGGGCCAGCTGCCACAATGCGTCGGCTGCCCGCTTCGACTGCGCGGTACGCATCCCCGGCGCCGCATACTGGGTGACGCAGGTGTTCAGGTGCCCAAGTACGGTGGAAATGGTGGTCGAGACGGTCTCGGCCGCAATATTGTTCAGTGCGAGGTCCACGAAACCGACCGCAGGGGTCTCGGCGTCATATACGCCATCCCACGCCGAACCCCAGATGATGCCGCGGGCCAGGGAATCCGCGATCTTACCCAGATGTTCTGTGGCGAAGGCCAGCGACGCCTCATCGAGACGCACCTTAGCGAAGGCTAGGTCATCGTCGTTCAACAAAATCAGGCCGGGACGCTTGGTACCCACCAGCTCCGGGATCGCGGTGAGGGGGCCATCGACATCCACGAACACTTGGTTTGTGCGCACCACCGCCCCCGAACCGTCAAAGTCGTAATACCCGATGCCCAGACGGTGCGGACGCAACGTCTGGTAGCCGGGAGGAGCGGTCTGCACTACCTCAAAGGCTTCAATGGTGCCATCGTCGGCCAAGGTCAGGTGCGGGGTAAGGGTGTTGGTCCCGGCGGTCTCCAACCAAGCGGCGCTCCAGGCGGTCAGATCGCGGCCAGAGGTGGCCTCCAACTCCACGAGCAGGTCGCGCAGCTCGGTATTGCCCCAGGCGTGCTTCTTAAAGTAGTTCGCCAGGCCAGCCATGAACTTTTCGCGGCCCACCCAGGCCACCAGTTGCTTTAGCACGGAGGCGCCCTTGGCATAGGTGATGCCGTCGAAGTTGGTGTAAACATCCTCCAGGTCGTTGATTTCCGCGACGATGGGGTGCGTACTCGGTAGCGAATCTTGGTGGTAGGCCCAGGTCTTCTCCGAGGCGGCGAATGTGGTCCAGCCCTCGGTCCACTCGGTGGCCTCGGCCGTGGCCAGGGTGGAGGCGTATTCGGCGAAGCTCTCGTTTAGCCACAGGTCGTTCCACCACTTCATGGTGACCAGGTTGCCGAACCACATATGTGCCAATTCGTGCAAGATGGTCACGACACGACGTTCCTTGCGGCCATCGGGCACCGGGCCGCGGAAAACGTACGCCTCGGTGAACGTGACACAACCGGGATGCTCCATCGCCCCCATGTTATATTCGGGCACAAATAGCTGATCGTATTTCTCAAAGGGGTACGGGTAGTCGAATAGGTTCTCGAAGAACGCGAAACCCTTGGCCGTTATGTCCATGATGTAGGCGGCGTCCAGGTACTGCGACAGGGATGCCCGGCAGAACACGCCCAGCGGGATGAGGCGACCATCGACAGAAGTCAATTCCCCGCGCACCACTGCGTACGGCCCGGCCACCAGGCACATCAGGTAGGTGGACAGGCGCGGCGTGGGCGGGAAGGTCCAGGTGGCAACCGGCTCTGGCGCGGCGTTGCTCGCCGCAGGCTCGGTCTGTGTCGCGTGTACAACGGTGGTGAAGCGGTCGGTTGCCTGTGACTGGGGTGTTGGTTGCAGGCTGACCACCTGCCAGCGGGCGGGCGCCGTGACCGACAGCCGATAGCTGGCCTTTAGATCGGGCTGCTCGAAGGTGGCGAACATTCGCCGAGCGTCGGGTACCTCGAACTGCGAGTACAGGTACACCTCGCCATCCACCGGATCTACGAAGCGGTGTAGACCCTCGCCGGTATTGGTGTAGGCGCAGTCGGCCAGCACGATCACCTCGTTGATGAGCGACAGATCGCTCAACATGATGCGGGAATCTCGGTACACCTCCGTCACGTCAAGGCTGCGGCCGTTATGCATCACCGCCCGCACATTTGCGCCTACCAGGTCGAGGAACGTACTTTCCCCGGCCTTAGCTTGGAAGTGGATCGTGGTGGTGGAGGCAAACCGGGTAGAGCCGGTGGTCAGGTCGAGGGCGATCTGGTACAAATCGACGCTCTTGACCACTTCGGCGCGTTCGATGGCCTCTTGGCGGGTCAGATTCTCGGCAGGCATAGGGGAGATTCTGTCATGGCCTACGCTTGCGTAGGTTCACGATGCGTCGGTTTCGTCCGTGTCTTCTGTCGGCGACTCTGGGACACCATCAAAGATGATGGTGACGCTTTCGAAGCCGAGCGCGGTTAACAGCACGGTTAGGGTACGTTCGGTGTTCACCTTGGCTCGTTCGTGAAGCTCACCGGCCTGGGCGGCCTCGGCAATCCGATACTGGCCCGCCAGAAGCATCTGCTGCTGAGCCTCCAGATCGGCCGAGAATAGGTCGCCAAACGCGTCGAACAGGCCGCGGTTGTGAGACATTACGTGGCTTTGGGCAAGATCAATCCGCGGTTCGGTGAGACTCGGGGCGGGCAGGAAGATCGTCGCCGTCACCTCATCGGCACAGACCTGCACATTGCTTTCGTCCAACTCTGCGAAATCGACATACGCCTCCACCGTGCCGTATACGGCAGAAACGATGCGCTCGCCGGCTAAGAAACTCGGCAGGGTCCAGCCGCCACCCAGGCCGGGCATCAGCGTGCGCTGCTCCTCGTGATCGATCACGGTGTAGAAGGAACCCTCAGCCGCGACAAACCGGGCAAGGTCTTGGATGCTCTCCAGCACCACAGGCCCGCTGCGATCGATGGTGGTGGTCTGCCCGAGGTTGCCGATACCCCAGAAGGCGAGAAGCCCAAGCGCCCCGAGGATTACCCCGGAGATAAGGCCAAGAAGGTATTGCTTCATAACTTTTCCTTTGTTGAACTGCGAAACTACCAGATGCGGACGCGGTCTTTGGGAGCCAGATAAAGGGCATCACCGGGCTGAACGTCGTACACCTCGTGGAACTCATCAAGATTGGAGACAACGCCGTTGCAACGGAACTCGGCCGGGGAGTGCGGGTCGGTGGCAAGCCGCTCGATACACAGCTCGTCGCGCGACTTTGCCTGCCACGCCTGCGCCCAGCCGATGAACACCCGCTCTAGGCCACTCAGCCCATCAATCACCGGGGCCAGGGCCAAGTCGCCACCAAGCGAAAGCGCATACGCCTTGATGGCAATGGCCAAACCCGCCAGGTCACCGATGTTCTCGCCGATGGTCAGCGCGCCGTTGACGTGCATCCCCTCTGGGCCAAGCTGTAGGGGCACAAACGCGTCATACTGCGCGATGAGAGCCTTTGTGCGTTCCTCGAACGCCGCGCGATCCTCGTTTGTCCACCAGCTTTCCAGGCGGCCGTCGCCGTCGTACTGGGAGCCTTGATCGTCAAAGCCGTGGCCGATTTCGTGGCCGATCACCGCGCCGATGCCGCCGTAGTTCACGGCATCGTCGGCTGTCATGTCAAAGAACGGTGGTTGCAGAATCGCCGCCGGGAACACGATCTCATTCATGCCAGGGTTGTAGTAGGCATTCACCGTTTGCGGGGTCATGAACCATTCATCGCGATCGAGCGGCTTACCGATCTTGGCCAGCTCACGCTCGGTGTCGCACACATTTGAGCGGCGCATATTGCCTAGCAGATCGTCGGCGGCGATCACCAGCGAGGAGTAGTCGCGCCACTTGACCGGGTAGCCGATCTTTGGCGTGAACTTCTCCAGCTTGATGATCGCCTTCGCCTTCGTCTCGGCGCCCATCCACTCTAGGTCAATGATGGACTGCCGGTAGGCGGCGACCAGGTTTGCTACCAGCTCATCCATGCGGGCCTTGGCCACGGGTGGGAAGTGGCGGGCCACGTACTGCTCGCCAACGGCCTCGCCAAGTGCCCCCTCCACCAAGGCCACGCCGCGCTTCCACCGGTCACGCAGCA
>WQZL01000203.1 GCA_009780755.1 Promicromonosporaceae bacterium
ACGAGGGATTCCTTGTTGGCGAGCGCGAGCGTCGAACCGGCGGCGAGGGCGGCCAGGGTGGGCCTAAGCCCGACGCTGCCGGTCACGCCGTTAAGTACCACGTCGGAGCCGCGCCCAGCCAGCTCCGTGGCGGCCTCAGACCCGGCCAGCACCTCCACATCGCGGGCGCCGACG
The DNA here is from genome assembly GCA_009780755.1 of Promicromonosporaceae bacterium. Lineage (GTDB taxonomy): Bacteria > Actinomycetota > Actinomycetes > Actinomycetales > Cellulomonadaceae > Xylanimonas. The sequence goes on from WQZL01000203.1 coordinate 175, forward strand.
GCGGCTAGCGCCTCGGTCAGTGCGTTCCGCTTGCTCGCGTCGGCCACGGCCACGGCGTCCACTCGAAGTTCGGCAGCCTGCGCGGCCAACAGCGCCACATCGGTGCCCCCCGCGCTGAGAGCCGCCACTCGAAACCTGCCCGGATGTTGCCGTATCACCTCAACGGCCTGGGTACCGATAGACCCAGTAGACCCAAGGATGGTGACAGACCGCTGCAACATCCCCCCATTCTCCCACCACCCATCCCTCATCAGCTGAGCAAACCGCCTCCAAGGGTTTAGTAATCCTCGCGTCATTCTGCGGGAGCGAAGCGAGTCGCGGAACCTAGACCAGAGAGTAACTGTTTGGGCCTGGGTCCTGCGACTACGCTCGCTTCGCTCACTGCGCGCAGGATGACGTGCGTCTGCGGCGGCATTGTTTTGGAGCCGCCTGTCGGATTCGAACCGACGACCCTCGCTTTACAAGAGCGACGCTCTGGCCAACTGAGCTAAGGCGGCGAGTTGGCCCCGCTTACGCAGGGCCAGAGGTATAGGTTACCCGGCGTCGAGGATGGCCTGGGCGAGTATGCCTTCGGTCAGCCAGTCGCCGCTCCACTGAACGCCGTTGAGCATGATGGCTGGGGTGGCCGGCTGGCCCACGGCCGGGTTGTTCACAAACGCCTGGGTTGCCGCATCCACCCACGGGGTGAAGGTCGCAGCGGCCGTGCCATTGCGGATGCCAGCGGCGACGTTATCGGGCACTCCCTCTTCGAGAGCCACCTCGGCGAGTACCGAGTTGGAGATACCGCGACCATCGGAGTGCAGGGCGACAAAGATGGCCACGTGGTAGTTGAACCACCGCTCTGGGGCGTGTTCGGCCACCCAGACGGAGGCGGCGGCGATGCGTGCCGAGTCGGCACCCAAGATACTCACCGGGTACATCACGATGTTGGCGGTGCCGTTGTTGAAGTGGTCCGTGAAGGTGTCCAGCGTCACCATCTCCAGGCGGTAGCAGAAGCCGCAGGTGTAGTCGAGGTAGACGCCCACCTCGGGCACGCCCGGCACCTCGGCGCCACCGGCTACACCGCCCGGCCCAACCACGATGCCGAAGTCATCACGGGCCACCGAAACCGTGCCATCACCGGGGTCAATCGCCTCAACATCATCACCGCCGGTGAACAACACAACAATCACGACAACGATCAGAGCCAGCAACACTGCACCTAACGCACCGAACGTAATGATCTTGCTGCGACGTTCGGCCGCTTCCTGCTTGGCCTTTAGCGCGGCGGCCTGTGCCTGCGCGGCCTCGCGGCGTGCTGCCTTGGACGACTTCCCTGAGTTTTTAGCCATGAGCGCCAGCCTACCCGGCGGCGTCAATAATGGCTTGTGCTAACACGCCGGAACCCTCGGGCCAGCTGCCTACCCAGCGTTCGCCGTTTATGGCGATGGCGGGGGTGCCGAGCCTGCCTTGGGCATCCGGAAGCGATGGGTTATTGCGGAACGCTGCCGTGGCATCCTCCAGCCAAGCCTCGAAGGTGGTGAGGCTTTCTCCCAAGCGGATGCCGGAGGTTACCTGCTCCGGCACCCCAACCTCGGTCGCGAGGTCGGCCAGGGCAGCATTTGAGGTGTTTCGGGAGCCTTCGCCCCAGATTTCGTAGAAGAGCGCAACGTGATAGTCGAACCACTGATCGGGGGCGTAATCCGCCACCCACAACGAGGCGGCGGCAACCCGTGGGGAGTCACCACGCATGTGAACTACCGGGTAGAGCACGACGGTGGCCGCGCCCTCGTCGGCAAGCGACAGCAGCAGCTCGTAGTGGATCATCTCAAAGCGGTAGCACGCGCTGCACATGTAGTCGAAGTAGATGCCCAACTCAGGAATATCCGTACGCTCTGGGCCACCTGCTCGACCATCTGGCCCCAGCACGATGCCAAAGTCAGCGCGAGCGACAGTCGGTGTTCCGTCCGAAGGCGGGAGTGGAGGTGTGTCCGATTCTGCGGTCTGCTCTGGAGTTGGGTTTGGCAGGGCCATCCCACCTGGTTCATCGTCGCCGCCGGTAAAGATCACGATGAGAACCACGGCCAGCAACGCCGCTACCACGGCACCGAGCGCACCGAATGTGATCCGCTTGTTGCGGCGCTCGGCCGCCTCCTGCCTCGCCTTCAGCGCGGCGGCCTCGGCTCGCGCCGCCTCCCGGCGCTGGGCCTTAGTCTGATTCTTACTCATCTACGTCCTCCTCCAAGTCGGCGGAATCGCTCATCAAATTGGGCAGTGGCCACCAGTGAATCTCGGGTTCCTCATCCACCAACAACGGTCGAGCCAAAATCCATCCGGCCACCAGTGCAGCGGAAACCAACGCGGCGGTGATAACCGGGTTGAAGGCCAGGACGCGCAGCCCCACACGAGCACCGATGCGCGCCGTCTTGGCGGCTGGCCCAAACCAGGCCACCAACGCGAACGCAAGGAAGGCCACAGCCAGCACCAGGAAGGGCAGATACGGTTCAAGACCCGCCGATTCGACAAGCGCCTCGGTCGCATCAGCATCGACCTCGGGAATTACCTCGTCAGCGTCGCCGTAGATGAATAGCTGATAGCCGCCCCACCAGGCGCCAAAGCCCACCAGCCCCGCCACCAGCACCTGCGGCAATGCGGTGACGAACCCCAGTGGAATGTGCAGGGGAACCTTCGCCAAGGCGATGGGCACGTCCGACCTGCGAGCCTGACCGTACTTCTCACGCCGGTCCCAATACGCCTGCCAAGAGTGCCCGACGATGCGGCACGCCACGATCAGCGCCACCAGGATGCCCACCGCCCAGCCGGGGCGGGTGGCCGCTAGCACCAGCAACGGCACCAGGGCGGCCAGCACCGTGCCCACCCGCCGTTTGGGAGTGGGCCGACGGTAGGGGGCGGCCGCCTCCATCTCGGCGGTGGATTCATCATCGTGCGAGGCGACACCTTCGGAATCGGCGGTCATCGCCGAGTACGGCTGAAAGCGCACCTCTCCTAACGGGATCGATCCGGTTGCCGCTGGCACCATCATGGTGGGATCCGCGCCCGGCGGCATCCACGCCTCCTGCGTGGTCCCCGCAGGCAGTAGCGTCGTGTCCCCGTCCCGACCGGTGGTTTCGGGTTCGTCGCCGCCCTCGGTCGCGCTGGCCTCCGGCTTGACATCCGGTTCGGTTGTGGCCGGGCTGCTCACCTCCGGCGATGCGGCGTCATCATCCGTATCTTCCGTGTCGGACGTTTCGCTATTTTCGCCCAAGTCGCTATCAGCGCCCGCCTCCTCGGCGGATTCCGTGTCCTGAGCATCTGCCCCGCTAGCGACGGTCGCCTCGGCGTTGTCCTTCTCGGTGGACTCGGCAATGGTTGTTGTCGCGTCACCATCGGCAACGGCCTCGTCCTTCGGCGCGGCCTCATCGGCATCATCGGGCAAAACTGTGTACCCGGCAGCGATTTGCATCTCCTGGCAATCGCGACGCAAGGCGCGCACCACCATCGGTGGTCCCCACCGGTCGGTCGGCTCGGATTGCAACGCCGCCGCGATGGCCCGGGCCGTGCGGGCGGGCAATCCCACCAGGTCGGCTCTACCCTCCCGCGAGCGCCGCAGCACCAGGTCAACGGGGCGCACGCCGAACGGCGTCCGGCCGGTAGCGGCAAACGCGAGCAGCGCCGCCCAACTCCACCAGTCGCTTTCCGGTGTGGGGTCGCCGCCGTCGAACAGCTCGGGGGCGATGTAGCCGGGAGTACCGATCACGAAGCCGTGCTGGGTCAACCCTTCTGTCGTCTCGTCCTCGGGGGCGACGGCGATACCAAAGTCGATCAACACCGGCCCGCGCGGGGTGACCATCACGTTTGATGGCTTCAGGTCGCGGTGAACCACCCCAGCCAGATGGACGGCCTCCAAGGCGGATGAC
>WQZL01000204.1 GCA_009780755.1 Promicromonosporaceae bacterium
GGCGGCGGCTCGCCCGGTCGTGGCGTCGGCAACGGCAACGTTGCGGGGCGGAACCCCGGCGCGAAGCGCTCCGGCCAACACGGCCTCACCCATGTTTCCGACGCCAAGCATCGCCAGCCGAACGTCATCCAACTTCACTGCGTCAAACATGCCCCCAACCGTACCTTCCTTTGCTGTTTCCTGGTGTTTGCGTTCCCAAAAATAATTACGCAACAGTCATGTTGCGTAATTGTCGATACCTGGCTAGGGTTGCTGGCGCAAGGCCTCCCCTACCTTGGAGTCTCATGTTGGTCACCACCTGGCTTTCCCGCCGCGCCCTCGCTCTGGCCGTAGCCACGTTCGCCGCCCTCGGCCTTGCCGCCTGCACGGGGGACACCGAGACCGCCTACCTGGACCTAGCGCCGGTTCTCGGCGGCGCAACCGACGCTAACCCAAGCATCGTCATCGAACACGCACAGGGTGCCCTGACGTTCGACACCATTCCCGAGCGCGTTTACGCGTTGGACTGGGGGGTCATCTTCGTGTTGACGGCCCTGGGGGTTGAGGTGCAAGGCATTCCCGAGAATCTTGCCCCCGATGCGCTCGCTCCCCTGCTGGTTGATCCGAACACCATCACCGTTGGCACCCTGCACGAACCGTGCTTTGAGACCATCGCTGCCAATCCGGCCGATCTGGTGATCGTCGCCTCCCGCTCCGCCGCCCATTTCGAGGAGCTGGCCAGCATCGCCCCTACCATTGACGCCTCCGTGGTAACCAGCGACAACGTCGCCCAGTCCAAGGCGCAGGTGCGGATGCTCGGCGAAATCTTCGGTCGTCAGGCCAAGGCCGAGACGCTGATTGCCGACTTTGAGGCCACCATCGCGCAGATCACCGCCCTAACCGACGAGGCTGGGGATGCCTTGATTGTCTTGACCTCGGGGGCAAACGTGACCGCGTTTGGCCCCGGTGGCCGCTTCGGTTTTCTCCATGATGACCTCGGCTTCGATACTGCCGCCCTCATTACCGAGGATGATCGTCACGGCCAGTCGATTTCCTTCGAGTTCGTTTTAGAGGCCGATCCAGCTTGGCTGTTCGTGATCGACCGGGACGCGGCCATTAATGCGGGCGCTGACTCCGCCCAACAGGTACTCGACAACGCCATCATCCAGATGACTCGGGCCTACCAAAACAATCGCATCGTCTACGTAGATACCACCACTTGGTATCTAGCCGGTACCGGCATAGTCTCCATGCAATCTGTGGCCGATGACGTGCTTACCGTGTTACGGGCCGGGAACGCGGGTTAGGTGCCTAAGCAACGTGACCGCAATGCCTGATGTAGACGTAACGTCTACCCCGGTCTCCAGCATTCTTGCCCTGGGGGGGAGATGGGCTGGCGGGGCCGCCGAAAGCAGGGGGCGACGCGCCACGCTGGCCTGTGCGTCAACCGTACGGCAGATGCGAGCATTCACCGGGCAGCGGACAAGGCTCGGCATCGCCTTGAGCGTGCTGCTTATCGCTGCGGTTGTATCCCTCTTCGTTGGCGTTTCCGATGTCTCGTTCCATACGGTGTGGCATGACGTGGGCCATGCGCGCAGCATTCTGCTGGCTTCTCGCTTGCCCCGCACCGCAGCCGTCCTGCTGGCTGGCTCCGCCGCCGCCGTCGCCGGAGTGGTTATGCAAATGCTGGTGCGAAACCGCTTCGTCGAGCCGTCTACCGTCGGCATCACGGAAAGCGCCCAGCTTGGCCTGCTCGCCACCACCATTGTCGCCCCGGCGATGCCGCTGGCTGGCCAGATGGCCGTCGGTGCGGCAGCTGCCCTACTCGGTACCTGTCTCTTCTTGGCCGTGCTACGCGCCATTCCAATCCGCTCCAACGTGACCGTGCCGCTGGTGGGCATCATGCTTGGCGGCATCATCGGCGCCGTTACCGCCTTCCTCGCCTTCCAGTTCGACCTGATGCAGACCCTTGGCTCCTGGGTTACCGGCGACTTTTCCAACACCATTGAGGGGCGCTATGAGTTGTTGTGGATAGTGGGGGCGTTCGTGGTGGCCACGTATCTGGTGGCCGACCGGTTGACCGTGGTGGGGCTTGGCCGGGATATGGCGGTTTCGTTAGGGCTTAGCTACCGTTCGATATTGTTTCTGGGATTGATGATGGTGGCCGTGACCAGTGCCGTCGTTGTTGTGGTGGTGGGAGGGCTGCCGTTTCTCGGGTTAATCGTGCCCAATGTTGTCTCTTTGCTGATGGGTGACAATCTGCGCCGTTCGCTACCCTGGGTGGCGCTCGGCGGCGCCGGTTTCGTGCTGGTCTGCGACATCATTGCCCGCCTGGTTGTGTTTCCCTTTGAGGTGCCGATTGGCGCCCTGATGGGCGTGGTCGGGGGCGTGATTTTCTTGATCTTGCTGCTGAGAAAGGGCGCCAGAGTTGGCTAGCCCCATCCCCTCGGTGATTTCGAACGCCTCAATCGCCAGGAAGTCTCGACGGACGGTGGTGATAATTGCGGTCTTGGCTGTCGTCGCCCTAGCTCTGATCGCCGCCTATCTAATGATCGGGCAGCAGGGTGGGTGGGAAATTGCTTGGCGATTCCGCGGGCCACGCGTTGGCGCGATGGTGGTGGTGGGTGTCGCCGTCGCCTGCTCGACGGTGGCCTTTCAAACTCTCGCCGCTAACCGCATCTTGACCCCGGCAATCCTGGGATTTGACGTGCTGTTTCAGTCGATTCAGACGGTGCTGATGTTTTCTCTAGGGGCCATCACCGTCAACCAGATTGGCCGCCTCGGGTTGTTCGGCATCTCAGTGACCATCATGCTTGCCTTCTCCCTTGCTTTGTTTTGGGGGCTGTTCGGCGGTGCCGGTAAGTCGCTCCATCTGGTGCTGCTGATTGGCCTCGTCTTGGGCACGCTGCTGCGGTCACTGACGTTGATGTTGCAGCAGCGTCTTGATCCGGGAGATTTCTTGGTGTTACAAAGCCGTCTTTTCGCCTCTTTCCACGGTGTAGACCAACGTCTACTTGTCGTTTCTGGGATGATCGTGACGCTCGGAGCGCTGGCGTTGTTCGCGCTGCGGCTCCGCTTGGACGTTTTGGTGCTTGGCCGTGAGATTTCCGTGTCGTTGGGTGTTAACCACAAGCGCATCACTTTGACCACTATCACCATCGTTGCCGTGCTGACCTCTGCGTCCACGGCGCTGGTTGGCCCCATCACCTTCTTTGGCCTGCTGGTGGCCAATCTCGCCTACGCGCTGGTGCGCGATCACCGTCATGCCAGTGTCTTGCCCGCAGCCGCGTTGCTCGCCGTGATCGCACTCGTGGGCGGGCAGATCGTGCTGGAACACGGCCTGGGGCAGCGCACCCTGCTCTCGGTGGTTATCGAGTTTTTGGGGGGAATCGTGTTCATCGCCATGTTGATCCTGCAAGGGAGACGATTCCGTGGTTAGTCCTGTTAAATCTGCGCGGGCGATCCGAACTTGCGACCTTACCAAGCGCTATGGCGCCTCGGTGGTGGTCGATGGGATCAACCTGACCATCCCGGCGGGCGGTGTCGTATCAATCATCGGGCCAAATGGGGCCGGGAAGTCATCGCTGCTGGGCATGATCGCTCGACTGCTGCCCAATAGCGATGGCGCTGTCATCGTAGACGGCGACGATGTGGCCCACACCAAGTCCGATGTGCTGGCTCGTCGCCTGAGCATTCTTAGACAAGACAATCACCTGGCCGTGCGCCTGACGGTGCGCGACCTGGTCACCTTTGGTCGCTACCCTCATTCCAAGGGACGTAACACCCCTAAGGATTTCGCCTATGTTGACGCCGCCCTGGACTACCTCGATCTTCAAGACCTGGCCCATCGCTACCTAGACGAGCTTTCTGGTGGGCAGCGACAGCGGGCATTCGTGGCGATGGTACTGGCCCAAGACACCGACTA
>WQZL01000205.1 GCA_009780755.1 Promicromonosporaceae bacterium
CGGCGGAGAGCCGACGGTCAGGGTCATCGAATGGCATGTGAAAGGCGCGATCCACGAACGCATCCCCCACCACGCCGAACTGTCCAGGGCCGGGCATCCCCAACGTAAACCCGATTGCCCGCGCACCTTCGGCCACATCGGCCTCACGCACCAGATGTTCGGTTACCGAATCGGCCACGTTATAAATGCACGCCACCTGAACGCGTTCGTAGATGCGGCCCTTGTCTTGAGCATACGCCTCCATCGTGCCATGCCAGTCCAGGTGATCCTCGGCCAAGTTCAGCACCGCCGATGCCTTTAGGGCAAGCGTGTGGGAAAAGTGCAGTTGGAAGGATGAAAGCTCCACCGCCAGCACGTCTAGCCTCGGATCCAGCGCGGCTTCGATCAGTGGCGTGCCCACATTCCCCACTGCTCGCGTGCTTAAACCTGCGGCATCCAGGATCGAGGCGAGCATTTCTACGGTGGTGGTTTTGCCGTTGGTGCCGGTGATGGCCAGCCACGGCGCGGGGCCTTCGCCATTTGCCCGATCCACCCGCAGCCGCCAGGCCAGCTCGGCCTCACTCCACACCGGGATGCCCGCATCCGCCGCGGCAACCAGCAGCGGCTCGGACGGCTTAAAACCTGGAGAGACCATCACCAGATCGGATTTGGCAAGCAGCGACGCGACCTGCGCGTCATCGCTGGGCAACGGGCTATCCGCGTCGGCAGACGGCGCGCAGGTGAGTACGGAGGCGACCCGGCCATACAGCGCCGCAGCCACAGCTCGGCCGGTCACGCCCAGGCCGAGTACCAGCACCCGCGCATCAACCAAGGGCACGCGCGGCTCTACGGGGCCATGCGCCTCAAACACCTAACTAACCACCCATTCCGCATAGAAAATGCCCATGCCCAGCGCCGCAAATAGCCCCCCGATCAGCCAGAACCGCACGACTATCGTGACCTCGGCCCAGCCGGACAGCTCGAAGTGGTGATGCAGGGGCGCCATCTTAAACACCCGCTTTCGGGTGGCCTTAAACACGCCAATCTGAATCACATCGCTCATCACGATCAGCACAAACATCCCACCCAGGATGGCCGCGAGCAACTGCGTGCGCGAGAGGATGGAGAGCGCCGCGAAGGCACCGCCGAGGGCGAGCGCACCGGTGTCGCCCATGAAGATTTTGGCCGGAGAGGTGTTCCACCACAAGAAGCCGAAGCAGGCGCCGACGATGGCGGCAGCCACGATGGCAATGTCGCGCGGGTCGCGCACCTCGTAGCAAACCACGTAGGCGCCAATCTGTCGGGCGCAGCTCTGGTTCGACTGCCAGATGCCGATTAACACGTAGGTGACGAACGCCACCAACGAAACCCCGGTGGCCAGGCCATCCAACCCATCGGTCAGGTTCACCCCGTTGGACCATGCCGTGACCAGAAAGTTCGACCAGATCACGAACAGGATCAGGCCGATGGTGGTGCCGGCGAAGGCCAGATCGAGGTTGGTATCCCGCAGGAAGGAGATGGCGGTCGATGCCGGGGTCAACCCCTCGGCATTCTCGAACTGTAGGGCCATCACCGCAAACGAGATACCAACGATGCCCTGCCCGATTACCTTGGCCAGCGGGCGCAGACCCAGCGAGCGCTGCTTGCGAATCTTGATGAAATCATCCGCGAAGCCCACCGCGCCAAGCCCGATCATCAGGTATAACGCCAGCCAGGCGGTGATGGTGGGCATCCGGCCAACGATCAGGGCCGAGCCGAATACGCCAAGCACCGTAGCCAAAATGATGACCACGCCACCCATCGTGGGCGTGCCTCGTTTGGTGAAGTGGCCGGTGGGGCCGTCCTGCCGAACAAACTGGCCGTAGTTCTTCTTGATAAGCCACTTGATGAACAGCGGCGTGCCGAGCAGCGAAATGAGCAGGGAGATGCCCGCCGCGAGCAGAATCGCGATCACTCGTTGTCACCTCCCACAGCCCCAAGGCTACCGTCGGCTAGCTCATCGCCCAATCGCCACAGTTCAGTCCCGTTTGATGCCTTCACCAAAACAACGTCACCAGGCGCCAGGCGTTTACGCAAAACCGCCCGGGCATCCTCTAGGTCGGCGGCTAAGACAGGCTCGGTTTCATCGCCCTTCTCTCGCGCGTATCTGGCGGCGTGATGAATCATCTCCGCGCCCTCGCCCACGGTAATCAGCAGGTCAACGCCGAGTCCGGCTGCGGTGGCGCCCACATAGCCGTGATCGCTCTTGCTGCGGTCGCCCAACTCGAACATCTCCCCCAGCACTGCCACCGACCGCCGTTCCTCACCAGCCATCGCGACCAAGGCATGCAGCGCGGCGATCATCGATTCGGGATTCGCGTTGTAGGCGTCGTCGATCACGGTGATGCCGTCGGGGCGCTGGGTCACGGCCATGCGATGCGGGCTGGCCGGATCGGCCGCGAGCCTGCTGGCGACCGTTTCAAGTAAAAGCCCGGCTTCAAGGGCGGCCGTCGCCGCCGCGAGCGCGTTGTAAACGTGGTGTTCGCCGACCAGGCGCAAATGAACCGGGACAGACTGCCCGCGGGCATGCAGCTGGAACGACGCCCGGCCTGCCGCGTCGAGCGTCACCTTGTCGGCAGAGACGTCGGGGGCAGGCAGTTCGGCGCCGCGATTTAGGCCGAAGGTGACCACGCGATGCCCGGCGGCTTCCGCACGGGGGCGTAGCCCGATTACCCGGTGATCGTCGGCGTTGAGGATTACGGTGCCAGCTGTCATGTGGCTGACGCACTCGAACTTGGCGTCGGCAATGGCCTCCTGGCTGCCGAATGCCTCGATATGTGCGGTGCCCACCTTTAGCACGATCACGTATTGCGGTTCGATGATGGATGAGAGGTAGGTGTTGTCGCCGGGCTTGTCGGCCCCGAATTCCATAACGAAGTTGTAGGTGGCGTCAGTGGCGCGCAGCACGGTAATGGGCAGGCCGATATCGGAGTTGTACGAGCCGCGCGGGGCGATAGTGGTCTCGGGGTTATCCCCAGCCAGGAGCGTGCCAAGCAGATCCTTGGTGGTGGTTTTGCCATTGGAACCGGTGATACCAAAGACCTTCACGCCCTCATACCTGGCGCGATGGCGGCGCAGCACCTCGCGGGCCAGGTCACCCAGAGCCAGGCGGGCATCGGGCACGACGAGGGTGGGTAGGCCGTCAATTTCTCGCTCGGCTAGTACCAGCACCGCGCCGTCGCTCACGGCACCGCGCGCGAAGTCGGCGCCATCTACTCGCTCACCGGGCAGGGCCACAAATAGCGATCCGGGCATCACCTGGCGCGAGTCGGCCACGACTGGCCCTGGAATGGGCCGCTCCGGGTCAATGGCGTGCAGGCTACCGTCTGTCATCTCGGCTATCTGACCGGCAGTCAGCGCGATCATGCGTTCTCCTCCTTAGCGGCTAGCGCCGCCCGCGCCTCGACGCGATCATCCAGCGGGATGTCCACCCCGGCTACCTCTTGGATGGTTTCGTGGCCGCGACCGGCAATCAGCACCGTGTCGCCTGCGCCTGCCTCGTTGATTGTCCAGTTGATGGCCTCGGTGCGCGGAGCGATCTCCCTGACGGACACCTCCCGGTCGGTGGCGCCACCGGCGGCAACGGCTCCGGCCAGCACCTCCCAACGGATCGCAGCCGGATCCTCGCCGTGCGGATCGTCATCGGTGACCACCACCACGTCGGCTCCGGCCACGGCGGCGGCCCCCATATAAGGCCGCTTGCCCCGGTCACGATCACCGGCGGCACCGAAAACTACCAATAGACGACCGGATGTGGTCGAATGCAGCGCGTTAAGCGCGAGTTCCAAGGCCTCGGTATTGTGCGCGAAATCCACGACGACACGGGGCAGGCCGTTGCCGCCGGGGTGAATAACCTCCATGCGGCCAGGCACCAGA
>WQZL01000206.1 GCA_009780755.1 Promicromonosporaceae bacterium
ATCTGGTCGGCAATCATCGGCGGGGCCAAGAAGGTGCGGTGGATCGCGTTCGCGGCCTCCTTCGTTGCGACCATCGCGGGGCTGCTCTTCGTCACGAACACCGACTGGCTTGCCCGTCCTCGTCTCGACTACCTGGGCGTGGCGATCATTGGGGCTGGTGCGGCCTTCGGGCTGACGGCAATGATGGCTGGCTTGCAGAACCGCAAAGCCCTGTACTCGGCTCTCACCGCCGCCGGTGTTGGCCTACTCCTGATGTGGCCGATGCAGTGGGTGTTCCAGCCCAGCTGGCTTGAGGCCCTGGGTTCCCCGTGGCTTACCCTGATCTTGCTCGCGCTGTCCGCTGTACTCGTCGGTTGTCTAATCGGTTGGCTATTCGGTGGCCACGACCGTCGGGTGTCTATGCGGGTTGCGGCGCTTACCGCCGTCGCCGTGGGCGGGGCCATGTTTATCGACCGAATCATGCAGATCTGGCCGTTCTACAACTCGATTGGTCTCATCAACCACCGGCCTATCCGAGTTTCTGGCTCCTCGACACCGGCCATCAACAATGTGCCCGGATACGACTTCTGGATAAGCACGCTGGACTCGGCCACCCACCTGATACTGCCCACCATTACGCTGACCTTGATCTCCTTTGCCGGCTACACCCGTTACTCCCGGGCTAGCCTGCTCGAAGTGATGAACCAGGACTACATCCGCACCGCCCGCGCCAAGGGTCTGCCCGAGCGGGTGGTGACCATGCGCCACGCCTTCCGCAACGCGCTGATTCCGTTGGCGACCATCGTTCCCCTCGACTTTGCGGCCCTGCTTGGCGGTGCGATCATCACCGAGCGCATCTTCGCCTGGCGAGGCATGGGAACCTTGTTCCTGGAATCGATGAACAACATGGACGCTAACCCGGTCATGGGGTATTTCCTGGTACTCGGTACGCTCCTTGTCCTTGCAGCCATCGCGGTGGACTTGGTTTACGCCGCCCTTGACCCTCGGATTCGGGTGAACGCATGAGCAACAAAATGAACGAAACCCCGGAATTCGAGCCGTTGGCTGGGGAACCCACCAGCCAGGAGGGCGAGGAGTTTGCCATGACGAGTCTTACTCACGGGGCTGGCGAGAATGCCCTTGAACTCAAAGAGGTGGAGGGTCTATCCCAGGGCCGCATCGTCAGGCGCCGCTTCCTTAGGCACCGCGGCGCGATGGTTTCGGCCTGTGTGCTGTTGTTCGTAGTGCTGTTGGCCTTCACCTCGATTGGCTGGGGGCCAATTCCGGGCTGGTGGCAGTGGAACCACATGGAATTCACTACCGTGATCCAAGGCGGCGTGCCCACGATGGGTTGGATCGATGGTGGATGGCAGTTCGGTGACCACCCCTTCGGCCAGACCACGCTAGGCCGCGACGTCTTTGCGATGGTGATGCGCGGTACGCAGACCTCGCTGACCATCATGTTTGTGATCGGCCTGCTGGCCACCACGATTGGCACCGTGTTGGGGGCGCTCGCCGGTTTCTTCGGCGGAAAGATCGACAACATCATCATGCGGTTCACCGACATGGTTATCATCATTCCCGTCATCATGATCGGCGCCATCCTTGGTCGCCTGGTCGGTGGGGCTGATCCCTTCTTCTTGGCCATCGCGCTTTCTAGCATTGTCTGGACCACTATGGCCCGCCTGGTACGCGCTCAGTTCCTGGCGCTACGCGAGCTGGAATTCGTGGACGCGGCCAAGGTGGCCGGGGCATCCAATCGGCGCATCATGTTCAAGCACATTCTGCCCAACGCAGTCGGCGTGATGATCGTTAACGCCACGCTGCTGATGGCCTCGGCCATTCTGCTAGAGACGGCACTGAGCTTCCTTGGCTTCGGCATCACTTTGCCTGAGATGTCGTTGGGCATGATTATTTCCGAATATCAGGCGGCCTTCCAGACTCGCCCGTTCCTGTTCTGGTGGCCTGGTCTATTCATCGTGACCATCGCCCTGTGTGTGAACTTTATCGGCGATGGCCTGCGCGACGCCTTCGACCCGCGTCAACGCCGTATCCCCACCGCGCGCGCCTTGGCCAAGGCAAACGCCCGCAAGGAGGCCCAGACGGCCCGTGAGGCCGCAAAGCACGTCGATGTCCACGTCGTAACTGGAGAGGTTGCCTGAAATGTCTGACCTGAATGCAACCCCCACGCCCGCGGTGTCGAGTTCCCCTTACAAGACGCCGATCCTTGAAGTGCGCAACCTGGGCGTCGAGTTCTTCGTGGATGGCGACTGGTGCCCGGCCGCCATCGACGTCACCTACGACGTGTGCCCTGGCGAGGTGCTGGCTATCGTCGGCGAATCCGGCTCCGGCAAAACCCAAAGCTCAATGTCGCTCATTGGTCTGCTGCCCTCCAACGGTCGGGCGTCAGGCTCGGCCAAGCTGATGGGCAAGGAGCTGCTGGGACTTTCGCACAAGCAGCTCTCGCCCATTCGGGGCAAGGAAATCGCGGTCATCTTCCAGGAGCCGATGACGGCCATGAACCCGGTGTACACCATCGGATTCCAGATCATCGAGACGCTACGCACCCACTTCGGCACCTCGCCCAAGGCCGCGCGCGCGCGGGCCATCGAGCTGCTGCGCATGGTGGAGATTCCCGACCCCGAGCTTTCGGTGGACAAGTACCCACACCAGTTCTCCGGGGGGCAACGTCAGCGCGCCATGATCGCTCAGGCGTTGGCCTGCGAGCCAAAGCTACTGATTGCGGACGAGCCGACCACGGCCCTTGACGTCACCGTGCAGGCCGAAATCTTGAAGCTGATGCGCGACCTGCGCCACCGGGTAGACGCCGGCATCATCTTGATTACCCATGACATGGGCGTGGTCGCGGACCTCTCGGACCGGGTCATGGTGATGAAGGACGGCCATGTGGTCGAGGCGGGCACATCGGACGAGATTTTCTACTCCCCGCAGCACCCGTACACGCAGGCTTTGCTGGCGGCCGTGCCCCACCTTGGTTCGCTATCGAAGGATGGGCTGCACGCCGTTGAGGTAACGGAGCTGACCCTGAGCGAAGCAGAATCGGGCGGCTCAACCACCGACTATGCCTTCGAGGCTGAGAAGCTGGTTATTGAATACCCCGGTCGAGGCCGAATTCCGGCGTTCCGGGCCATTCATGGCCTCGACCTGAACATTCGCCGCGGCGAGGTGGTTGGCCTGGTTGGCGAATCGGGTTCCGGTAAGACCACGGTTGGCCGCGCCGCCGTGGGCCTACTGCCGGTGCATGCTGGCTCGCTGAAGATCAATGGCGTCGAGATGGCGGGCATCAAACCCAAGCCGCTGCGCGATGTGCGCTTCGGTGTGTCCATCGTCTTCCAAGACCCAGGTTCATCCCTTAACCCGCGCATCCCGATTGGCGAGAGCATTGGGGAGCCGCTGCTGCTGCACAAGGTGTACAAGGATCCGGCCAGTCGAGAGGGACTCACCGAGGGCCGTGCGATTGCCCGCCGTGTTGAGGAGCTGCTCGATCAGGTAGAGCTGCCATGTTCCATGCGGAACCGCTACCCGCACGAGCTTTCGGGAGGGCAGCGGCAGCGCGTCGGTGTCGCCCGCGCGCTCGCGCTTAGCCCCAAGCTGCTGATCGCCGACGAGCCAACCTCCGCGCTCGACGTATCGGTTCAGGCCCGCGTGCTGGAAATCTTCCAGAACCTACAGCGCGAACAAGGCTTCGCCTGCCTGTTCATCTCCCACGACCTGGCCGTTGTCGAGATGCTGTCCTCACGGATCGCCGTGCTCAGTAAGGGCGATCTGGTGGAAATGAACACGCGCGAGGAGATATTGCGCAACCCGCAGCAGACCTACACGCAGCGCCTGATTGCCGCCGTGCCCGTGCCCGACCC
>WQZL01000207.1 GCA_009780755.1 Promicromonosporaceae bacterium
CCGGTTCGACGCTCGCGCTCGCCAACAAGGAATCCCTCGTGGTCGGTGGCGCCCTCGTGCGCACCGCCCAGCAACGCCTCGACCAGATTGTGCCCGTCGATTCTGAACACAGCGCTCTGGCCCAGTGCCTCCGCGCGGGGCAGAGACCGGAGGTGCGCCGCCTAATCCTCACTGCCTCGGGTGGACCATTTCGAGGACGCACTCGCGCCAAACTGGCCGACGTTACCCCAGAGCTTGCCTTAGACCATCCAACCTGGGCGATGGGGCCGGTGGTCACCGTGAACTCGGCCACGCTGATGAACAAGGGCCTAGAACTGATCGAGGCGCACCTGCTCTTCGACGTGCCCGTGGCCGACATCGTCGTGGTGGTTCACCCGCAGTCCGTGGTGCATTCGATGGTGGAGTTCGTGGACGGTTCCACCATTACCCAAGCCTCACCCCCGGATATGCGCCTACCCATCGCCCTCGGCCTTTCCTGGCCGGAGCGGCTCAACCCGGTGACGCCGCCCTGCGACTGGCGCCTGCCTACCGCCTGGACCTTTGAACCGCTGGACGAGGCAGTTTTCCCCGCCGTGCGACTCGCCCGCGAGGCGGCCACCACATCTGCCACCCACCCGGCCGTCTACAACGCCGCCAACGAGGAGTGCGTCGCCGCCTTCCTCGCCGGGCGCATTGGTTTCCTGGGCATCGTTGACACCGTCGAACGCGTACTCGCCGAACACGAGGGCACCCCAGCAGCCGCAGTCACACTCCCCGTCATCGAAGACGCTGAACTCTGGGCACGCACCCGCACCCAACAGCTGCTCTCTTAACCCCAGCCCCTGTACCGAGATCGGCAGTTTGGTTCATTTTCGGCAACTTGAACTGCCGAAAATGAACCAAACTGCCGAAGTCATCAGGAGATTCGGGCGACTGGAGCGGGTGACGGGGCTAGGGTGGAGTCCGTGAGTGTTTTGATTGGCATCCTGGTCGTCGTTGTGGGCATCGTTGTCTCGATTGCCCTACATGAGATCGGCCATCTGGTGCCCGCCAAGAAGTTTGGGGTACGAGTTAGCCAGTACATGATTGGGTTTGGCCCCACCATCTGGAGCCGAAAGAAGGGGGAGACGGAGTACGGCATCAAGGCCATTCCCCTCGGTGGCTACATTCGGATGATCGGGATGATTCCTCCCGCTCCCGAGGGCACTAAGCCTGCCCGCTCCGGCTTCTTCTCCGAGGTGATCGCCGACTCCCGCGATGCCTCCGTTGAAGAGATTCTGCCCGGTGAGGAACACCGCGCCTTCTACAACCTTTCGACACCCAAGAAGCTGGCCATCATGCTCGGTGGTCCGGTGATGAACTTGGTTCTCTCCGTGGTGCTGCTGGCGGTGACCTTGACCGTCGGCGTTTCGATTTGGGAACCGACCAACACGATTTTCTCGGTAGGTGAATGCCTACCAGCCGAAGAGGAAACGGAGTGCATCCCGACCCCGGCGTTGATCGCGGGCCTCGAACCGGGCGACCGTATCATCAGCTTCGACAACGTAACCATCGCTGACTGGGATGATTTGCTCGCCGCCATCAGCGGTACCGCTGGGCATGAGGTGCCGCTAATCGTTGTGCGCGACGGCGCCGAATTGGCGCTCGCGGCAGCGCCCGTGGAAATCATCCGTCAAGTGCAGGGCGAAGACGGTGAGATTCAGTACGTCGCCAGCGCGTTTGTGGGTATCGGCCCCGCTAGCGAACCCACCGGCGAACGGCAGACATTCCCGCTCACCCAGGTTCCCGCCGAGGTGGGCCACCTATTCGTTGGCACGGCCGGGGCCGTCGTGCGCTTCCCGGTGGCGGTCTACCAGGCCGTCGCATCCACCGTCACCGGAGGCGAGCGCGCCACCGATGGTGTCATGTCCGTGGTGGGCATCGGACAGGTAGCCACCGATGTCGCCAGTCTCGATGCGGGCGTGCTTGATCGCGTCATCATTATGATTTCGCTGGTGGCCTCGTTGAACATGGCCTTGTTTGTGTTCAACCTGATCCCGCTGCTGCCATTGGATGGCGGCCATGTCGCCAACGCGCTGTATGAGGGCGCCAAGCGACAGATTGCCCGCCTGCGCGGCAAGCCCCGACCCGGCCCAACCGACGTGGCCCGCATGATGCCGGTGGCCTACGTCATGTTCGCCGTACTCGGCGTTTCGGCCATCCTGCTCATTCTCGCCGACCTAATCAACCCCATTCAGGTCTTCTAACAGGATGGCAGGGTCGGACAGCTCGGGCATTCCGGGGAAGGTGACGGGGGTCCCGCCCCACTCCGCGTAGGTGAACGTGATCTCTAGCAGCAAGGCGATCAGCACCTCACGGGTACCGGGATAGGCCGTGCCCACTAGTGTTGCCAAGTCTGTCACCTGCGCGGACAACACCGAACGCATGATCTCGCCCAAGTCTGCATCGTGCGGGATCAGGTAGGCCACGGCTCGTGGATCGTCTTCGGTCTCGGCAATCCCGGCCAGCCGCGCCCAGTCCTGGGCGCGCTCACGATGGAATCTAGCCAAGTTGAGCAGCGGCGCCCGGCCACCCGGTTCGGTTCGTGCCGCAAATACCTCCAGCACAAAACGCAGCGAATCATCGGCCAGCACTAGCGCTTGGTAATCGGAAACCGCCAGACCGTACGGGGCCGTTACCTCTAGGTATTCCGGCTCGTCGTAGTCGTTGATGGCCGCAGGTAGCGCCAGATCTCCCTCGCCATCTGGCTTCTCGTCTTCGTACTCGGGTGGGGCAGGGGCTGGAATCATCACCGGCAAGAGATCGGGCAAAGGCAGGCGTACCGCTTGCGCCAATTGGATCGCCGAGATCGCCTGGGCCGTGCCGATAGAGGCCAGCAACCGCGCCATGCCGTCGTCAGCGGCATGATTCGCGGCCGTGCGATTTCGCCCGGCCGCGCTGGTCAGCGCCGAAACCACATCGGCGACGGTGGCCGGTTCTGGTGGATCTTCGTAGCCGATGATCGGCAGGTCTATCTCCGGTTCTGATTCAATGCCAGAGACGTACCCACCACCAAGAGAAATTACATGGAACTCCGTGTCCTCGATGATCCGCGTAAGCTCTGCGACCGCTGCCTGCCCCGCCTGTCCGCTTTCCAACGCTTCTGCTGCCAGCTCGGCGACTTCAAGGGCGTCGTACACCGCGGTGCGACGCACCAACTCCGCCGCATCCGGCAGGGGCTCGACGGGCGGTGGCGTCTCTAGCCTGACTCCGCAGCCGCCCAACAGTCCCGCCACCAATACAAACGCCACGCCTGCGGCGCGCCGGGAGCGGCGCCGAAGGGACCGGGGGGCGGGTTTTGAACTCATTGCCCTGGATTTTGCCACCTGAACACGCAAAAGCTCGAAAGGGCGGGCGCGTGGCGTCGGGTGTTCGGCGCGCAATCAACCAGCTACGCTAGTCGTCGCGCTTGATACAACTCGAAAGGGAGGCCCGCTCATGACAGCCCCAAGAAGCGACGGAAAGGTCGCCGACGCGGTGCGCGGCGTGGTCGCCCCGGTCATTGCCGCCGCCGATCTGTGGCTGGAGGATGTTTCGGTCTCCCGGGCGGGATCGCGCACGCTGGTGCGCATCATCGTTGATCTTCCCGAGACGGAAATCGGCTCGCTGGACTCCGACGTACTCGGAGAGGTTTCCCGCAGCGTTTCGGCGGCCCTAGATGCTGACGATGTGGTGCCCGGCGCCTATCTGTTGGAGGTCTCCACCCCCGGCATCACCCGCGCGCTTACCGAGCCGCGACACTTCCGCCGCGCCCGCACCCGGCTGGTCAAGCTGAATCTGGCCGATGGCAGCGAGGCAACCGGCCGACTCACCGACGTAGTAGAGCGCGACGGCCAAA
>WQZL01000208.1 GCA_009780755.1 Promicromonosporaceae bacterium
CATGCCTCAAGGTCCGGGCGAGGCGGCGGTCGATTCCGACCTGTTCGATGAGTTGATGATTGGTGAGATCATCACCCTCTCCCCTGAGAACCAGCCACAGGTTGCAGATGCCTTTGCCGCCGAAACGCTAACCATCACCGGGCTGGTCCGGTCGGTGCAGCATATGAATCGCGACCGGGTCTCGGCCACCCCCGGCGGCGGTCGGGTAGCTGGTTTCGCCTTCGTCCCGCGTGAGACCTTCGCTTTGCCCGGCTACACCGATGTTTTCGTGGTACTCGATGGGGCACCTGCCCCCTTTACCGCCGAATACTCTGAGTGGATCAGCGAGCAGTCTTCTCGTTGGGCGGGCCGCGCCGACCTGACGCTGAACCGCACCACCAACAACGGCTATGCCTCCTTCCGCGGGGATGTGGCGATGGTGGCCGCCGTGGCCCGCATCTTCCCTCTGTTCTTTGTGCTGGTTGCGGCGCTTGTGTGTTCAACGACCATGACCCGCATGGTAAACGAGGAGCAAAGCCAGATCGGCGCGCTGCGCTCGCTCGGCTACTCGGGTCGGGCTATCGCCGGGCGTTACGCGCTGTATGCGGGGCTGGCGGCAGCGCTCGGAGCAGGGTTCGGCTTTGCGATTGGGATGCAGGTTTTCCCGCGCGCCATCTGGGCGGCGTATTCGATGCTGTACGGCTTCGGGGGTCTAAGCCTCGCCTCGTATTGGTGGCTACTGCCCGTCTGTCTTGCCGTCGCGGTGATCGTGGCGGTTCTTCCGACGTGGCTGGCCTGCCGTCTTGAACTGGCCAAGGCTCCGGCGGCGCTGCTTCGGCCTAAGTCGCCGCCGGCGGGCCGTCGCATCCTATTGGAGCGCATCACCCCCCTGTGGCGCCGCCTGCCCTTCCTGCTGAAGATCTCGGCACGTAATGTGTTTCGCTACCGCCGCCGCATGGTCATGATGGTCCTCGGGGTGGCGGGCTGCCTCGCGCTGGTCATCACCGGCATGGGCATCCGCGATTCCATCTCCGAGGTGGTCGCCGTCCAGTACGGCGAGGTGTTTACCTGGGATGCTTCTGCGACGTTTAGCGGCGGGGTTACCGACGTACCGGAGGCCATTGCCGCGGAGCTGGGTGACGAGCTAACCGCGAAGTCCACGCTGATGCAGACCGGCGCGGCAGAAGGCTCGACGCAGATTACTCTCCTGGTGGACGAAGATGACGCGCTAAGAGCCACCATGACCTTTGCCCACCGTGGCCTGGCCCTTGGCGAGCCTGGCCGCGGGGAAATCCTGATCGATCAACGGCTCGCTGGCGCCTTCGGTTGGCGGGTGGGCGATGAGATTCGGCTGACGTTCGGCGCGGGCCTAACGGAGCCGTTGACGGTGGCTGGCATCTTTGACAACTATGTGTTCTATTACGCCCGCGTTAGCGCCTTGACCTTTGCCGACTATTTCGGCGGCACCTATCTGCCAAATACCGTGTTTTTGACCCTGGCTGAGCCGCTCGATTCCGCTGAGGCAAGCGATGCCCTGGCCGACCGCCTTAACGCGCTGGGCGCCAGCAACGTGCTGGTGGCTGCGCAGGTTCGCGAGAATATTGACGCGATGATCGTCTCGCTGAACTACGTGGTGTTGGTGGTGATCGCGGCGGCGGGAGCGTTAGCTCTGGTGGTCATGTTCAACCTGGGCAATATCAACATCGCCGAGCGTAAGCGCGAGATTGCCACGCTTAAGGTAATTGGTCTGAGCGAACGAGAGACCGGGTGGTATCTGTTTCGCGAGAACGCCGTGCTAACCATATTCGGCCTGGCTGCGGGGCTGCCCCTGGGCGTGGCCCTGCATCGGTTCGTGATGACCTCGCTGCACATCGACATGCTCTCCTTCCAGGTGCGCATCGCCCCGACCAGCTTCCTGGCCGGGATCGGCGTGGTGGCGGGCTTCGCGATCATCGTGGATTTGGTGTTACGGGGCAAGATTGGCCGAATCGACATGGCTGAAGCCCTGAAATCTATGGAGTAACGCCCCTCTGGGCGGTTCAGCCAGCGGCATCGGGGCGGCGAAGGGCTGGTGGCAGGGCGAAGAGCAGCACGATGGCGGTGACGGCGCCCGCCGCCAGCACAGCGGAAAGCACCACGAGCTGAAATCGTCCGGCATCCACTGGCGAGGCTCCGCCAAAGATGGCTCCCACGAAGGAGCCGGGCAAGGTGACCAGCCCGGTGGTACGGGTTTGGTCGATGGTGGGCAGCAGCGCCTCGGCCACGGCCTCGCGGGCGATGGCGAGGTTCGCCTGCCGCGGGGTGGCGCCGATGGCGAGCCAGCCCTCCACCTCGTCCCATCGGTCACGCTGCGCGGTGAGCAGTCGCCGCCCGGCCAGGGTCGCGATGGTCATGGCGCCGCCGATGACGATGCCGCCGAGGGCGAGTACGTAACGGGGACTGGCCGTCAGCGCGCCGGTGCCAAACGCGATGGCAAGCGCCGGGGTAATGCCGGTGAGCATTGCCACGACCACCAACCCCAACCGTTGCCAGGAGAATCCGAGGCGGCGGGCGACCGTGTAGGCGGCGACGGCGAACATCACCGAAAGCCAGATGGCCACCCAGCGGCCATCTTGAATCACGTCGCGCAGCACGAGGGCAATCACGGCCAGTTGCAGCGCCGCCCGCAGGATCGCCCAGCCCGGCGCCCATTTCCCCGGCACCCCAACGACCCACAGCACAGCGGCCGTGATCGCCACCAGCAACCCGACCCCGATCAGCGTGGGCACAATCGACTCCAACATGGGCTAGAACCTTCCGCAGACGGCCTCGCCGTGGGCGGGCAGGTCTTCGTCGTTGGCGACGGCCACGATGCGGTCGGCCACCTCGGCCAGTGCCTCCCGGTTGTACTCGATGACCTGTACGGACTTCAGGAATGACAGCACCGATAGTGCGCTGGCATGTCGAGCCGTCCCACCGGTGGGCAGGACGTGGTTTGAGCCGGCCAGGTAGTCACCGAGCGAGACCGGTGACCACGGACCGACGAAGATCGCGCCCGCGTTGCGAATGCTTTTGGCCAGCGCGGGCGCATCGGCGGTCATCAGTTCTAGGTGTTCGGCGCCGTAGGCATCCACCACGGCCACGCCCTGGGCCAGATCATCGACGAGTACGATGGCCGACTGCGGGCCGCTTAGGGCGCTCGTCACGCGACCGGCGTGCCGGGTGCGCGGGGCCAACTCGGCCACCTGCGCCTCCACCGCATCGGCCAGTGCCACCGACGGCGTAACCAGTACGGAGGCCGCCAGTGGGTCATGTTCGGCCTGACTGATTAGATCAAGAGCAACATGCCTCGGGTCGGCGGTATCGTCGGCCAGCACCGCGATTTCGGTGGGGCCAGCCTCCGCATCGATACCCACCACGCCGCGCACTAGGCGCTTGGCGGCGGCCACGTAGACGTTGCCAGGGCCGGTAATGACATCCACCGGTTCGCATAGGTCAGCCACGCCGTAGGCGAACATCGCCACCGCCTGGGCGCCGCCGACGGCGTACACCTCATCGACCCCGAGCAGCGCGCAGGCCGCCAGAATGGTTGGGTGCGGCGCCCCGCCATGCTCGCGTTGCGGCGGGGAGGCCAGCGCGATGCCGCTCACCCCGGCGGCCTGGGCGGTCACCACGTTCATAATCACCGACGATGGATACACGGCCAGGCCACCCGGCGCGTACAGGCCCACCCGCTCAACCGGAATGTATCGCTGCCGCACGAGAGCGCCTTCGGTCAACTCTGTGGTGTGTTCGGTCGGCATCTGCGCCTCATGCACCTTGCGCACCCGAGTGATTGCCTCGACCAGTCCGGCGCGCACCGGCGCGGCCAGCCCCCCG
>WQZL01000209.1 GCA_009780755.1 Promicromonosporaceae bacterium
CGATTAGGCGGTGGTGAAGTCGATCAATTCCTCTACGCGGGCTAGGAGGGCGGGGTCTAGGTCGCGGTAGTCGCGGACTAGGCCCAGGATGCGGCGCCAGGCTTGGGCCACATCGGTTTGGGTGTTAGCGGGCCAGCCCAGGGCGCGCAGCACTCCGCGCTTCCACTCGACGCCGCGTTCGATGACTGGCCAGGCTGCTAGCCCCAGGCGGGAGGGCAGCACCGCCTGCCACACGTCTATGTAGGGGTGGCCCAGTACCAGCACCGACCCAGCGGGCACGGTCGCCAAGGCCGCATCGGCCAACCATTGTTCCTTCGAGCCGGGCACCAGGTGATCGACCAACACGCCCACCCGCCGCTCAGGAGTTGGCCCGAACCTCGCGAGGGCGTCGGCCAGGTTATCTACGCCGTCGAGCAATTCGACCACGACGCCGACATCGCGCAGATCATCGCCCCACACCTTCTCAACCAGCTCGGCGTCATGCTTTCCCTCCACCCAAATGCGGGAGGCGCGGGCCACGCGGGCGCGCCGCTCGGGGGCGGCAACGCTGCCCGAGGCCGTTCGCCGAGGCTTGGCGGCAGTGGCGGTCACCGGGGGCGTGAGCGTCACTGGCTTGCCGTCAATCCAGAACCCTGAACCCAGCGGGAAAGATCGGGCGCGTCCCCGCCGATCCACCAACACCACCAGGTGGATACCGCCGCTCTTTTCCACGCGGACAACGGCGCCCACCCAGCCGGTCTGCACATCTTCAACCACCAGCCCGATCTCAGCCGGGGTAGGGGCAGCAACACTGCGGCGGGCGGGCGCTGCACCGGCCAGTACGTCGGCTCCATAACGATCATTCACGCCGGTGACTTTAGCCCCACGGCACCGCCTGCTGTGCCATCCACCCCCAGACACCACGGCGCTCGGCGCCCACAACCCGGTGGCTGAGCATCACTCAGCACGGGCGGGGAGCGTTCTGCGCGGGAGTCACCTGCGCTAGTGTTTCGGGTATGAGCCTGCTCAACGCCCCGCATCACGACGGCTCCATCGGGTTAGTTCCGCCGGGGCCGCACGCCGCCGGTGAAGCCGTACCCGTCACGGTCAAGGTACCCAAGGCGGCCGGGGTGACCGGAGTCTGGCTACGCACCATGCGCGACGGCGAACAGCGTCTAACCCGCGCTCGACTAAAGCGGCCAGGGCAATTCCAAGACACATACGTAGCCGATGTTGTGGTACACAACGAACCGTCACAGTATCGCTTCTTGCTCCAGGCTCCCGACATGCCCGGCGGCTACCAGTGGCTAAACGGCGCCGGCGCACACGGCCACGATGTCGGCGATGACGCCGACTTCCGGCTCACCACCGCAACGCCGCCGCCCGCCTGGGTGGGCGCAGGCACCGTTTACCAGGTGTTCCCCGACCGTTTTGCTCGTTCCGCTCGCGCCGATGCGCGTCAGCTACCCGACTGGGCCATCCCGATGGCCTGGAGCGCTGAGCCAGCGCCGCTGGCTCCCCTGACCGGTAAGCAGATTGCCGGGGGAGACCTCGACGGCATCGCCGAACGCCTCGACCACCTCGTCGACCTGGGCGCCACCACGCTGTACATGACGCCGTTCTTCCCTGGCCAATCAAACCACCGCTACGACGCCGCCTCCTTCTGCGCGGTAGACCCGATACTGGGCGGAGATGAAGCCCTGGCCCGCTTGACCGCCGCCGCCCACGCCAAGGGGCTGCGCGTGATGGGTGACCTGACCTCCAATCACTGCGGTAAGGGCCACGAGTGGTTTCAGCGGGCGCTGGCCAATCCGGCCAGCCCAGAACACGGCATGTTCCTCTGGGCGGGAGCGGGCGGCGTACCCGAGGCCGGGGCAGATATCCACCCCAAGTATGTGCCCGCCTACGTCTCCTGGCTGGGTCACCACTCGTTGCCCAAACTGGACTGGGCGAACGAACACGTACGTCGCCGGATGGTCACCGACGACGATTCGGCCATCGCGCACTGGCTGGCCGAACCATTCAACCTGGACGGCTGGCGCATCGACGTAGCCAACATGACGGGCCGCTATGGCAAGACGGATAAGACGCTGGAGGTGGCCCGCCTGATTCGCGAGCGCGCCGAGCAGGTGCGCCCCGATGCGGCAATCATCGCCGAACACTTTTTCGACTACACCCGCGACCTGCCCGGCAACGGCTGGCACGCCGCGATGAACTACGCCGGATTCTCCCGCCCTGCCTGGGGGTGGCTGGCCGATCCGGGCGAGGAGGGGAAACACTTCGGTTTACCCATCCCGTTTGCGCGCACACCGGGACGGGCAATGGTCGCCGCAATGCGCGACTTCGCCTCCCGCGTGCCCTGGCAGGTGGCCGCCGCCCAGTGGAACATCCTCGGGTCCCACGACACCATGCGGGTGCGCAGCCGCTTCGGCACGGCCCAGAACGTCGAACTCGCTGCCGCGCTCATGTTCACCTACCTGGGCACCCCGATGCTGTTCGCCGGCGACGAATGCGGGGTGAACGGGCAAAATGGTGAGCATTCCCGAGTGACGATGGCCTGGGAGCAGGCCGCCACCGGCGGCCCCCGCTGGGATCGCGACACCCATGCCGTCATCCGCTCGCTGGCCCGGCTGCGGCGCGATGTGGGTGCGCTGGCCACCGGCGGCCTGCGCTGGGCCGTAGCCGATGACGAAGCCGTGGCCTATCTGCGAGAGACGCCGCAGGAGCGCATCTTGGTGGTGATTGCGCGCAACGCCTGGCATGGGGCGACGCTGCCGCGTTGGGTGCTGGGACCGGAGGCTCCCGAATTGTTGTTTGGCGGTTCCTTCGTGGATACGCCCTCCCTCGACGTGACGGATGACGGTTTGCGTCTGGAGGCCACCGGCCCGGCTGTTGGCATTTGGCGCCTGGCCTAACATCGTCCCATGCAACAGTTCGAGCAGGGCGCATTCGACCCAGAGGTGGTCGGCGGGCCTCGCCTTGCGCCGGGGGAGAGCGGCACTGGCTCTTACGGCGACGCTGACGTGGAGCGATACGCTCCCGAGTCGCCGAAGAGTCGCCTGCGCACACCGTTTGAGCGGGATCGCGCCCGCGTGGTGCATTCTTCGGCCATGCGGCGCCTGGGGGCGAAAACCCAGGTGCTTACCCCCGGCACCGATGACTTTGTGCGCACCCGCCTGACTCATTCCCTGGAGGTGGCACAGATTGGCCGGGAGATGGGCCGCGCGCTGGGCTGCGACCCGGACGTGGTGGACGCCGCTTGTCTGGCGCACGATCTAGGTCACCCGCCATTTGGCCACAATGGCGAGCAGGCGTTGGCTGAGGTGGCGGC
This sequence comes from Promicromonosporaceae bacterium, assembly GCA_009780755.1. Classification (GTDB taxonomy): domain Bacteria; phylum Actinomycetota; class Actinomycetes; order Actinomycetales; family Cellulomonadaceae; genus Xylanimonas. The sequence goes on from WQZL01000209.1 coordinate 3,311, forward strand.
CGACATCGGCGGATTTGAGGGCAACGCGCAAACCCTGCGGCTGCTCACCAGGTTAGAGCCGAAGGTGGCCGGGGCGGGCCTGAACTTAACCCGCGCCGCGTTGGATGCCTCCGTGAAGTATCCGTGGCTTTTGGGGCAGGGGCCACGCCGCCCCGATGGCACCGCGACGGGCAAGTTCGGAGTGTACGCCGATGATGCGCCCGTCTTTAAGTGGCTGCGGCAGGGCGCACCCGTCGGGATGCAGGCGATGGAGGCACAGGTAATGGACCTGGCCGACGACATCGCCTACTCGGTGCATGATGTGGAGGATGCCGTAGCCGGGGGGCGCCTGAACCTGGAGTGGCTAAACGCCGCCGATGAGCGGTCCAAGGTAGTGGCGGCTGTGCGTGACTGGTACGGCGCCTGGCACTCCCCAGACGACATCGAAGCGGCCCTCGAACGGCTGCGAGCCTCCGGCCTGCTCATCACCGGCTTTGACGGGTCGCGTCGGGCCTTGGCGCACCTAAAAGACCTGACGAGCCAAACC
>WQZL01000210.1 GCA_009780755.1 Promicromonosporaceae bacterium
CGAGACCAACGGCGGCGACGAAGATCCCATCACCGAGTTCCCCCGCAACGAGACCTTGTTCTCTATGGGCACCATGTGGGCGCCGCCCACCAGCTGGAACCCGATCCCCTTTACCGGCGGGGCCACCGGCACCCTGGGCCTGATCTACGAGACCCTGTTCAACTTCAACCTCGACACCCTAGAACTGGTGCCGTGGCTAGCCGAATCCGGCTCCTGGGTTGACGACAACACCTACGTACTCGTCCTCCGCGACGGCATCACCTGGCACGATGGAGAGCCACTGACCACCGATGACGTGGTCTTCTCCTTCGAGATGGGCAAGGTTGAGGGCGTCTCCTGGGGCATCGACATGTGGACGATGCTCGAAGAGATCACCGTTGACGGCAACGCAATCACCTTCGTCCACGCCGACCCGCGCCCGCAGCAGTGGGACAACATCTTGTACACCCGGGGCATCATGCCCAAGCACATCATGGGCGACTGGAGCGGCAACGAGCTGATGACGCTCGCCAACGACAACCCGGTCGGTTCTGGCCCGTTCAAGTACCTCTCCCACGGTCAGGACCGCCAGACCTTCCAGCGCAACGACAACTGGTGGGGCATCGAACACCTGGGCATGACCTTCGAGATGCGTTTCATTGTGGACCTGGTGAACACCTCTAACGAGGTCGCCCTCAACCTGCTCCAGCAGGGTCAACTCGACATCTCCAACAACTTCCTGCCCGGCATCAACCAGCTCGTTGCCCAGGACATCGTCGGCACCTACTTTGACGGGGCGCCATTCATGCTCTCGGCCAACACCGCCGTGCTGGTGCCGAACCACGAGCGCGAGCCGATGTCCGACGTTAACTTCCGTCGCGCCTTGGCCTACTCGATCAACGTTGACCTGATCGTCGCCTCCGCCTTCGGTGACCTGGTGCAAAGCGCAAGCCCCACCGGCCTTTTCCCGGTGTTTGACACCTTCGTGAACCGGGATCTCGTGGCACAGTACGGCTTCACCTACGATGTCGAGCGGGCCAGGGAGATTCTGACCGAGGCTGGTTACGTCGAGGCAGACAACGGCTACTTCGCCTTCCCTGACGGCTCCACGATGGAGGTCGAACTGATCGTGCCGGCCGGGTGGACCGACTGGATGGACGCCGCTCAGCTCATTCAGGAATCCGCCTCCGAGGCCGGTATTTTCATCAACGTCAACCACCCGGACGCCGGTAACCTCGACGACCGCCGCACCATCGGCGACTTCGACCTGGTAATCAACAACTGGTCGCAGGTATCGAACACCCCGTGGACCTGGTGGGGCTACGTCTTCTCCTACCCGCTTGGTGAGAGCATGTGGGCCAACTTCGGCCGCTTCCCCGCCGCCGAAGCCTGGACGCATGTCCAAGCCCTTGGCCGCTCCACCCAGGGCACGCCCGCGTTCAACGAACACTCCGACGCGCTGCAAACCATCATGCTGCAAGAACTGCCCATGATTCCCATGTGGTACAACGGCCTGTGGGCGCAGTGGACCGAGGGCGTCTGGACCGGCTGGCCCAGCGGCGGACAGGGCGCCGGTTGGCCCTCCACCTGGCACGGCTACTGGCAGCTTGGCATGATCGATGTTCTCGCGGCGCTAACCCTGGCCAACTAGGTAACACCCGCAGTACCTGATGGCGGGCGGGGTGAGTTCCCTGGATTCACCCCGCCCGCTTATTACCCCCTGTTAGTCAACGTCGATGCAAGGACAAGCCCGTGAGGAAATACCTCCTAAGAAAGTTGGGGATCTACACGCTCACCCTCTGGGTGGCCGTGACCCTGAACTGGCTGCTTCCGCGCCTGATGCCCGGCGATCCGGTGCGCCGGATGGTCAGCCAGGTGGCCGCAATCAACCCTGAGGTCGTCCACGTCATGGAGGACTACTTTCAGCGGATGTTCGGGCTTGACGTACCCATGTGGCAGCAGTACCTCAACTACTGGGCCGCGTTGTTCCGGGGCGACCTGGGCATTTCGGCCTGGATGTTCCCCCGCCCGGTCTCCGAGATCATCATGGGCGCCCTGCCCTGGACGTTGGGCCTGATGATTCCGGCCATCGGCCTTAGCTGGATAGTCGGCAACCGCCTGGGCGCCCTGGCCGCCCGCAGCAAGTGGCTAGACAACACCACGCTACCCGTCGGCTACCTGCTTACCGCCACCCCCTACATGTGGATTTCTATCCTGCTGGCCTACCTCTTTGCCATGCAGCTCGGCTGGTTCCCGGTGGCCTTTGGGTTTAACCCGCAGCTGGTGCCCGTCTGGTCGTGGACCTTCGCCTGGAGCGTGTTGCAGCATTGGTTCCTGCCGTTCCTTTCCCTGTTCATGGTGCAGCTTGGCGGCTGGGCCATCGGGATGCGGAACATGATTATCTACGAGCTGGAAAGCGACTACGCGAACTACCTGGACTCCCTGGGAGCCTCACGCAAGATGATTCGCCGTTACGCCTTCCGCAACGCGCTGTTGCCCCAGGTAACCGGTCTGGCGCTACAACTCGGCACCGTGATCGGCGGGGCGCTCGTCACCGAGATCGTCTTCGCCTATCCCGGCCTCGGTCGGCTGATTCTTAACGCCATCCAAAACCAGGATTACTTCCTGCTGCAAGGCGTGCTGCTCTTCGTGGTGATTGGCGTACTCATCGCCAACTTCGTCATCGACATTGTCTACGTGCTGATCGATCCGCGCACCCGCACCGGAATGGAGACCTGACATGACCGTCCCCGCTGCGGCCAAAAAACGACGCATCAAGAACGACACTTTGTACTTCGCCTTGCGCAATCCCAAGGTGGTCGGCTCCCTCATCGTGCTGTTTCTGATGGGACTGCTGGCCATCGTCGGCCCGCACCTGACGGATTTTGGCGTCACCGAACGCATCCCCGGCGCGGCCATGCTGCCACCCAGTTCCACGCACTGGTTCGGCACCACCATGCAAGGCCAGGATGTGTTCACCCAGTTTGTAAATGGCCTACAGAACACATTTCTGGTGGGTGTGCTTGGCGCCGCCATTTCTGGCACCGCCGGGATGCTGATCGGATTCATCGCCGGATACAAAGGCGGCTGGCTCGATGAAATTCTCAATGCCATCACCAACGTGGTGCTGGTGATCCCGGCCTTCGTTGTCCTCATCATCATCAACGCCTACCTGGGCGTGCGCTCCGTGTGGATGCAGGCGCTGTTCATCGGCTTCTTCTCTTGGCCGTGGGTGGCCCGCGCCGTCCGCGCCCAAACCCTCACCCTGCGCAACCGCGACTATATAGACCTAGCTCGCATCACCGGCCAACGGAATCTGACCATCATTCGCCGCGAGATCGCTCCAAACATGTATTCGTACCTGTTCATGACGTTCGTGCTGCTGTTTGGCGGAGCCGTACTCACTGCGGCCGGGCTGGACTTCATCGGCCTGGGTCCAACCACCAGAGGCACCACCTCCCTGGGCTTGATGATGAACCAGGCCGTGCAATGGTCGGCACTCACCCTCGACATGTGGTGGTGGTTCGTGGCCCCCGGCGCTGGTATCACCATCATCGTTGGCTCGATGTACATCATGAACGTTGGACTCGACGAGGTGTTCAACCCGAAACTGAGGGAGATGTGACGTGCTAAAGGTAGAGAACCTAAAGGTCTACTACGCCTCGCGCGACGGTGAGGTCAAAGCCCTCGACGATGTCACCTTCCAGATAGCCGATGGGGAGATCATGGGCATCGCCGGGGAGTCGGGCTGCGGCAAGACGACGCTCGGTAAGGCGCTGATCCGTGTCGATTCCCGGATGCGGCACCGCGGCGGCACCGTTGAGCTGGAC